>NZ_JBIAMB010000017.1:0-231422 GCF_042873895.1 Streptomyces sp. NPDC004435
CCTCCACCCGCGCCCCCCCCCCCGGGGGGGGGGCGCCCGGGCCCCCCCCCCCCGCCCCCCCACCCCCACCGCTCTCTGCGCGCGGGGGGGCCCCGGGCCCGCGCCCCCCCCCCCCGCGGCCGTCTCACGTGCGGTGCGGCGGGTCAGTACGCCGCGGGCGATGATCGGCGGAGCCGGCGGGCGGCCGGGCGGATCAGCAGCGACAGCAGCACCGCCGCCACCGCGACGGCACCGACGAGGGTGGCGAGGAAATGGCCGGGGCCGAGCGCCCCGTGGGTGACGAGCGCCCCGAAGACGGCGCCGAGCGCACCGGTCAGGAGGACGGTCCTCCGGGCGGGGAGGCGGTCGGACAGGCGGTGCGCGGCGGCCCAGGCCAGGGCGAGTCCGAGCAGGGCGGAGCCGAGGGCTTCCAGGAACACGGTGGATCACCTCGCGAGGGGTGCGGGGCGGGCGGTGCGGTCAAGTCCCCTTCTACCCCGGGCCGTCGGAACGCAACCCTCCCCATGGCCCGGCGAGGAGCCCCGCCGAGCCGCCCCGGCGGGCGGCCGGAGCGCCGGAGGACGTACCGGAACGCCCCCGCGCACGCCACCCGGACGGCCCTGCTCCCGGACGCGCGGGACCGGGACCGACGGAGCCCGTACGGACGTGTGCAGGGCCTCGTGCACGCGCGCGCGTGGACTCGGGTCCGTACGCACGCGCGTGACGCACGCGCGTGCACGAGGCCCTGCACACGCGCGCGTGGGCTCGGTGCGTACGCATGCGTGCGCACGGGGTCCGTACGCACGCGAGGAGGCCCGGAGGGACGGGTGTCCCTCCGGGCCTCCTGTGCGGGAGCCGCGGCTCAGAGCGTGCCGAAGCCCACCCGGCGCACCGCGGTCTCGCCGAGCTCCACATAAGCGATCTTGTCCGAGGGGATGAGGACCCGGCGGCCCTTCTCGTCCTCAAGGCTGAGCAGCGGTGCCTTGCCGGACAGCGCGTCCGCGACGGCGCGCTCCACGTCCTCGGCGGACTGCCCGCTCTCCAGAACGATCTCCCGGGGTGCGTACTGCACGCCGATCTTGACCTCCACGGCTATGTCCCTCCGAACGGTCAGCCATGCGCGATGAACCCGCGCCGTACGCTGCACACATTAGCCCGGAGAGGGGACGCGCACGGCTCAGCCGCCGCACGCCAGGAGCGAACAGGGAGCGGGAACAAAGCCCGGGCCCCGTCCGCCGCCGGCCGGGATCAGTGGCCCTCGGCGCTCAGCTGGCCGTCGACCGGGTGCAGCGGGAAGCCCGCGATGCCGCGCCAGGCGAGCGAGGTGAGCAGCGAGACGGCCGTGTCGCGGGGGATCGGGGACTCGCTGGAGAGCCAGTAGCGGGCGACGACCTGCGAGACGCCGCCGAGGCCCACCGCGAGCAGCATCGATTCGTCCGTGGAGAGCCCGGTGTCCTCGGCGATGACCTCGGAGATGGCCTCGGCGCACTGGAGGCTGACGCGGTCCACGCGCTCGCGGACGGCCGGCTCGTTGGTGAGGTCGGACTCGAAGACGAGGCGGAAGGCGCCGCCCTCGTCCTCGACGTAGGCGAAGTAGGCGTCCATGGTGGCCGCGACCCGGAGCTTGTTGTCCGAGGTGGAGGCGAGGGCGGTGCGGACCGCGTGGAGCAGCGACTCGCAGTGCTGGTCGAGCAGGGCCAGGTAGAGCTCCAGCTTCCCCGGGAAGTGCTGGTAGAGCACGGGCTTGCTGACGCCGGCCCGCTCGGCGATGTCGTCCATGGCCGCGGAGTGGTAGCCCTGGGCGACGAAGACCTCCTGGGCCGCGCCGAGCAGCTGGTTCCGCCGGGCACGGCGCGGCAGCCGCGTACCGCGAGGGCGTGCTGCCTCTGTCTGCTCGATGGCGCTCACGCGGCCTCCCAAGAATTCGATCCATGTGCGCTGTCGCGCCGCGCCGCCATCGTACTTTTGGGTAACCCGGCTGTGCGCGGTGCGGACGCAGAATTTCACGGACCGGACGTCGGGGGCGACAGTCGATTCAAGATTAAACCGAACAAATCAGCGGTAGTCGTCAGCGGTAGTCGTCCTCGTCGAGGGTGACCACCCGCGCCTGCTCGGAGGCGTCGGCCTCGTCCGCCGCCTCGTGGTCGATGTCGCCGAGCGGTTCGTCCTCCCTCGGACGCAGTTCCGTGTGCTGCTCGGCCGCGTCGGCCTCCGGGACTTCCTCGTCGAGCACGGCGTCCTCTTCCTCGGGGAACGTGTCCGGCTCGGACGGATCGACAGTCATGCGATTCCTTCCCGTCCTCCCCGTGCGCGGGCGGCCGCCCGCGCAGATGGCCCTCCCTACGAGCGTAGGAGCACCGGCCTCCCCCCGCACCCGAGCCGCCTCCGCCGCGGCCGCACAGGAGGCACGGGCGGACGCCGCGCGCCGCCGTACGGAGGCACGGACGGACGCCACGCGCGCCTGTGACCGCACCCACACCCGAGCCTGCGTGATCGTCTCGTAATATTGCGGCCATGTCCTCGACCGAGCTGCCGGAAACCCGGACCGCCGACACCGCTCCGCCGGCGCCGCGTCCGCGCGCCGTCCGGGTCGCCGACGGCGAGGAGCTCCGCTCCGTCGCGCTCCCCGGGCTCACGCTCACCGTGCGCTCCCGGCCCGGCTCCCGCCCCGGCCTGCCGCCCGCGCTGTACGTGCACGGCCTCGGCGGTTCCTCGCAGAACTGGTCCGCCCTGATGCCGCACCTCGCCGACCTCGTCGACGGCGAGGCCGTCGACCTGCCCGGCTTCGGCGACTCCCCGCCGCCCGACGACGGCAACTACTCGGTCACCGGGCACGCCCGCGCGGTGATCCGGCTGCTCGACGCCTCCGGGCGCGGCCCGGTCCACCTCTTCGGCAACTCGCTGGGCGGCGCCGTCACCACCCGGGTCGCCGCCGTCCGGCCCGACCTGGTCCGCACCCTGACCCTGATCTCCCCGGCCCTGCCCGAGCTGCGCGCCCAGCGCACCGCCTGGCCGACCGCGCTGCTCGCCGTGCCCGGAGTCGCCGGGCTCTTCGCCCGCGTCTCCCGGGACTGGACCGCCGAGCAGCGCGTCCGCGGCGTCCTCTCCCTCTGTTACGGGGACCCCGGCCGGGTCACCGACGAGGGCCTTCGGCACGCCGTCGAGGAGATGGAGCGCCGGCTGGAACTCCCTTATTTCTGGGACGCGATGGCCAGGTCCTCGCGCGGAATCGTCGACGCCTATACGCTCGGCGGCCAGCACGGCCTGTGGCGGCAGGCGGAGCGGGTGCTCGCTCCCACCCTGCTCGTCTACGGCGGCCGTGACCGGCTCGTCTCGTACCGGATGGCCCGCAGGGCCGCCGCCGCCTTCCGGGGCTCGCGGCTGCTGAGCCTGCCCGACGCCGGACACGTGGCGATGATGGAGTACCCCGAGACGGTCGCCGCGGCCGCGCGGGAGCTGATCGCGGAACACGACGCACGGCACGACGGGAGCTGAACCCGGGGTGGGACGACATAGTCGCAAGGGGCCCGTGCCCTCGGCGGGCGACACCGGGCGCGCGCCGGTACGGGACGCCGGGCGCGCGCAGGCGGCGGAGACCGGGCGCACGCAGGCGGCGGAGGCCGGGCGCACGCCCGTCGCGGACGCCGGCGCGGGCACGGGGCGCCGCCGCAGGGCCGCCGGCGGGGGCCCGCAGGAGTACGGCACGCCCCCGGGCGCCACGCGCGGCCACGGCACCTTCCACGGTCACGGCACCCCCGCGCAGGGAACCCCCCAGGCGTACGGGACGCCCGGACAGGGCGCCCCGGGCCGCGGCGCGCCGGGGCAGAGCGGCTCCGGCTACGGGACCCCTGCGCACGGCACTCCGGTGTACGGGACCCCGGCGCACGGCACCCCCGTGCACCCGGCGCCGGCCCACGGCACGCCCGCTCACGGGACCCCCGCCCACGGCACGCCCGCCTTCGACGTCCCCGCGCACGGGGCTCAGCACACGCCCGCCCACGGGATTCCGGTACGCGGCGAGCATCCCGCGCACGAGGAGGGCGGGCGGGTCGCGCCCGAGCGGTACGGGCCCACCACCGGTGGCGCCTCCCGGGTGCCCGCCCCCCGCCGGGTCGCCGCGGCACCTCCGGACGGGCCCGACGCGCCCGCGCCCGGCACCGGGGACGAGGCGTCGGGCAGGGGTGGCAAGGGGCGGGCGCTCACCGGGATCGCCGCCGCCGCCGTCACCACCTGCCTCGCGATCGTCGTCGCGGGACAGGTCACCGACCGCGAGGACGACGCCCCGGCCGTCCGCGCCGCGCAGGAGCCCGCCCAGCGGGCCTCCGAGGACTCCGCCTCCCGCTCCGACGAGCGGGTCAAGCCGGCGGAACCGGCACCCGTGAAGCAGCGGCCCGCGCCCACGTACGAGCAGTTGATGACCCATCAGTTCAAGATCGACCCGAAGCTCAGCGGCTCCGGCGACTTCGAGGCGGTGCCCGGGCTCGACAAGGCGCCGGGCAAGGGTCAGAAGTACCGCTACCGCGTGGACGTCGAGAAGGGCCTCGGGCTCGACGCCGGGCTCTTCGCGCGGGCCGTCCAGCAGACCCTCAACGACAAGCGCAGCTGGGCCGGTCAGGGCGCGATGACCTTCGAGCGGATCTCCAGCGGGGACCCCGACTTCGTGATCACCCTCGCGAGCCCCGGCACCACCGGCAAGTGGTGCGCCAAGTCGGGTCTCGACACCACCGTCGACAACGTCTCCTGCGACTCGGCCTCCACCGAGCGCGTGATGATCAACGCCTTCCGGTGGGCGCAGGGCTCGGAGACCTTCGGCCCGAAGGCGATGCACGCCTACCGGCAGATGCTCATCAACCACGAGGTCGGGCACCGGCTGGGCCACAACCACGTGACGTGCCGGACGCCGGGCGCCCTGGCGCCGGTGATGCAGCAGCAGACGAAGTCCCTGGAGATCGACGGTATCGCCTGCCGCCCCAACCCCTGGGTGCACCCGGGCAGTTGATCGTCGGGGTCCGTGTCCCGAGCCGTACGTCTCGGGATACGGACGGCGGATCGGCGTCGTGCCGGCCCGGTCCGGCGGACCCTCCGTCGCCCGCATTCATTCCCCCGAACGCGCCCGCATTCACGCGGGCGCGCTCCTCGCGGCGTTCCGCACTTCCGGCGATTTCCCCGCGCTCGCGGAATTCCCTTTTCCCCTGGAGCGGTTCGCGCGAGGAATCCCCGCCCTTTCGCGCGGGAGCCTCGCGCCCGGCGGAACCTGACCTTCCGTCACCCCTCCGCCGCGTACCGCGACCGAACGCGACCGGACTGGGAAAGTTACGTGCATTCACCCCTTCCGGTGGTGCGGCGGACAACCGTCCGTCGCGCCACCGCTCCCTGCGCTTACGTTCTACCCGCTGCGGGAATCCCGCCGTGGGACTCCCGTCGAGCAGCGCGCGCCGTCGACGGAACCGGTGGGCGCCGTCGAAAGGGACCGGGGGTGTGTGCTCGTGCGGATCGGACTGCTCACGGAGGGTGGCACCTCGTGCGCCGCCGGTGACACCGGCGCGTGGTGGCAGCGGCTCGTCAGCGGCCTCGCCCCCCACGACTTCGACCTGTACGCCGTCGGCGGCCGCCTCCCCGCCGGCCCGCTGCCCCCCAACGCCCGCCCCGTCACCGCCACCGGTGAAGGAGCTCTCCCCGCCGGACCGCCCGAGCGCGCGGGCCGTCGCGCCTACGGCCGCCGCGACCGCCGCCGCTTCGCCGAGGGCTTCCACGCCCTCGCCACCGGCCTCGCCGCCGAGGCCGACCCCGCGCACCCCGCCGCCGCGACCGCCGCCGACTCCTTCGCCACCGGCCTCGGCGCCCTCGCCGACCTCGCCCGCGACACCGGCGGACTGCCCGGCGCGCTCCGCTCCGACGACGCCGTCCGCCTCCTGGAGGCCGCCTGCCGGGCTCCCGGCGCCCGCCGCGCCGCCGCCGCGGCCGGACTCCGCGACCACCTCGCCTTCGCCGACCACCTGGAGCGGGCCCTGCGCCCGCTCTCCCTCGCCTGGTACGACGAGACCGCCCTCGGCGCCGCCGACCTCTGCCACGCCACCGCCGGCGGCCCCGTCGCCCTCCCGGGCCTGCTGGCCAAACGCTTCTTCGGCACCCCGCTCCTCGTCACCGAGTACGGCGTCGGCCTCCGCTCCCACTACCTCGCCCGGCCCGGCCCGGACACCCCCGCCGCCTCCACCGCCCTGCGCACCCTGCTCGCCGCCCTCCACGGCCGCCTCGCCGGAGAGACCTACCGCCAGGCCGCCCTCCTCACCCCCGGCAACGCCCACGCCCGCCGCTGGCAGGAGAAGCTCGGCGCCGACCGCGAGCGGGTCCGCACCGTCCACCCCGGCATGCCCGCCGAACGCTTCGCCGACGTCGGCGAGGACGAGGAGAGCGGCGAGCCCGGCACCCTCGTCTGGATCGGCCGCGTCGAACCCGCCAAGGACCTCGTCGCCCTCCTCCACGCCTTCGCCGAACTCCGCGCCCGCCGGCCCGACACCCGGCTGCGGATCGTCTCCGTCCCCGCCGACGCCGACGCACCCGACGGGGCCACCGAGCCCTGCGCCTACCTCGCCCAGTGCGCCGCGCTCGCCGCCCAGCTCTTCCCCGACGAGGCCGCCGGCGCGCACGCCGTCGGCGAGAACCCCGTCTCCTTCGAGGAGCTGGGCGGACCCGAGGCCCCCACCCTGGAGGACGTCTACGCCTCCGCCGCCGTCGTCGTCCTCTCCAGCACCGTCGAGGGCTTCCCCGCCAGCCTCGTCGAGGCCATGTTCTGCGCCCGCGCCACCGTCTCCACCGACGTCGGCGCGGTCGTCGAGATCATCGGCGGCACCGGGCTCGTCGTCCCCCCGCGCAACCCCCGCGCGCTCGCCGACGCCTGCCACGCGCTGCTGGGCGACCCCGAGCGCCGTTACCGGCTCGGCGCGGCCGCCCGCGCCCGGGCGCTGGAGCTCTTCACCGTCGACCAGAACCTCGCCGCGTTCCGCGGCATCTACCTGGAACTCCTCTCCCACGCCCCGGTCCGCCACCGCGCCGGGTCCGACGTGCCCTTCGCCCACCCCGCCGAGGCGCACCTCCCCGGCAGCTGGGCGCCGAAGGCCGTCGCCGCGGGCACAGGAGCCCCCGATGCCTGAAGGAGGCAACCCCATGCGCGGCTCCGCCGCCCCGACGAGCCCCGGAGCCTGGGACGCCCGCTCCGAGGCCCTCCTCGGCGCCCCCGCGGTGGACGCGGAGCCCGCGCCGCCCGCGATAGCCCCGGGGGCCGCCCGCCCGCTCCCCGCCCTCGACCTCCCCGCGGACCCGCCGTCCGCGACCCCGGACCCCGTCCCCGGCCCGTCCGCCCTGGACGACCTCCTGTCCGCCTTCGGCCCGCCCCGCCCGACCCCCCACGCGCGCGTGCCCGAGGAAGAGCGCACGACGGCGACCGACACCGACCCGGAGCCGGTGGCGCCGTCCCCGGCAGGGGCCGGAACCGGGGCCCGGACGGAGCCGCAGGCGGACGCCGAGCCACAAGCCGAGGCGGAGCCGCAGGCCGATGGCAGGCCGGCGCCGGAGGCCCGGCGTGAGGGCGAACCCGGCCCGGAGCCCCGGCCCGAGGGCGGGCCCCGGCCGGTCGCCGACGCCGACGCCGACGCTGAGGCCGAGTCCGTCGACGGCGAGGCCGAGTCCGCCGACGGGACCGGGCGCGCGCCCGCACCCGTTCCCGTGTCCGCGCCCGAGGCGACCACCGCGGGTCCCGCCGCCGTCACCCCCACGCCCGTACCCCCCGCTCCCGCCGCGGGAGGGGCCGTCCCGCCCGGGCCCGGGGCCGCCTGGGGGGAGCCGCCCGCTCCCGCCGCACCACCCGCCGCCTCACCCGCCCCCGTCACGAGGGGCCGCCGCGCGGGAGACCCCGTCAAGGTGCTCATGCACCGGCACCGGGAGCTGTGCGCCCGCGCCGTCGACCCGCTGGAGATCGCCGCCGGGCTCGAAGCGCAGGGCTTCACCGACCGGACCGCCGCCCGCTACCGGCACCGCGACGTCTTCTCCCTCGCCGAGGAGCTGTACGCGCGCGTGCCCCGCGGCCACCAGGAACCCGCACCCCTACGGGACGCCCCCGCGCCCCGTACCCCCTGGGCACTCGCCGCGCTCGCCCCCGGCGCCGCGGCGGCGCTCCTGGTGCCCGCCCTGCTCCACCTCGACGGGGCCGTCCGGTTCGCCGCCGCGACCGCCGGAGCGCTCGGACTGGCCGGCGCGCTCGTCCTCGCCGTCCGGCGCGGGCCGCTGCGCGCCGCCGCCCCCGCGCCCGCCGCCCGGCTCTGGACCCTGTGGCTCCTCGCGTACGCCGTCGCCGGCGACGGGCTCCTGGAGCAGGTGCTCGCCGGCGGACCCGACGGCGCCTGGAACCTCCACCCCACCCCGCTCCTCGGCCTCGCGCTCGCCGTCGCGCCCGCCGCCTGGTGCGCCCACCTCTTCGCCGGCCGCGCCCGGCGGCGCATCGCCGACAGCCGCGGCCTCGCCGACTTCGCCGCCGGCACCCGCGCGTGGCTCCTGGCCGCCGTCCTCTTCCATCTCGCCGCCCTCACCGCCCTGCTGGCGCTCACCGGCCTCACCGCCGGCGCACTCGCCCTGGGCCTCCTGTTCCTCCTCGCCCGGCTGCTCACCGTCCACGGACACCCCGAGACCGCCGCCGCCGCCCTCGCCGCCGCCTGCGCCGCCGAAGCCCTCGGCCTCGCGAGCGTGCTGGCCGCCCGGCTCCCCCTCCCCGGCTTCGACGCGCTCGCCCTCCCCGTGCGGACCGCCGTCGACGCCTGGGGCGCGGGCGCACTCCCCGCACTCGTCTGCGGCGCCGCCGCGCTCGGCCTGCTGGCCCACGCGACCGGTGTCCTCACCCGGGCCTCGGCCCACACCACCCCCTGACCCGGGGCACCCGCGGAGCCGACGCCGCGGGCGCCCGGCCCCCGACTCACCACCCCCAAGGAGAACCCAGACCATGACCCCTCACTCCCCAGCACCGGCCGGTCGGCACGAAGGGGCCGCACGATGAGGGTGCTACTGCTCGGAGCCAACGGCTTCATCGGACGCTTCGTCGCCGACCGGCTGCTCGCCGACCCGGCGGTCCACCTCACCGCCCTCGGCCGCGGCGACGACGCCGACGTCCGCTTCGACCTCGCCTCCGGCAGCCCCGGCGCGCTCACGCGCTTCCTGGACGCCGTCCACCCCGGAGTGGTCGTCAACTGCGCGGGCGCCACCCGCGGCGGCGCCCGCGACCTCACCCGGCACAACACCGTCGCCGTCGCCACGGTCTGCGAGGCCCTGCGCCGCAGCGGCTGCGGCGCCCGGCTCGTCCAGGTCGGCTGCGCCTCCGAGTACGGGCCCAGCCAGCCCGGCTCCTCCACCGCCGAGGACGCCGTGCCGCGCCCGGGCGGCCCCTACGGCGTCTCCAAGCTCGCCGCCACCGAACTCGTCCTCGGCTCCGGACTCGACGCGGTCGTCCTCCGGGTCTTCTCCCCGGTCGGCCCCGGCACCCCCGCCGGCTCCCCGCTCGGCCGGCTCGCCGAGGCGATGCGCCGGGCGATGCAGGCCGGGGACGGCGAGCTCAAGCTCAGCGGCCTCGGCGTGCAGCGGGACTTCGTGGACGTCAGGGACGTGGCCCGCGCCGTGCACGCCGCCTCCCTCTCCGCCGCCCAGGGCGTCGTCAACATCGGTACGGGACGGGCCGTCCGGCTCCGGGACGCCGCCGCCGTCCTCGCCCGGGTCGCCGGCTACGCCGGCAACCTCCACGAGATGGACGCCCCGCACGGCATCCCGCAGCGGCCCGTCATCGGCGCCCCGCGCTCCGAGGCGACCATCGCCGAACAGCTGGCCTCCGCCCCCTTCCCGTACCCCGACGGCTGCGGCCCCTGGCAGCAGGCCGACGTCCGCACCGCCAGGGACCGGCTCGGCTGGCGCCCCCGGATCAACCTGGAGGAGTCGCTCGCCGACATCTGGATGGAGGCGGCGTGTCGCATCTGACCGCCACCGGCACCGTCCGGGCGCTCGGCGTGGGCGCCCCCGGCTACGCCCACCCGCTGCTCGCCCCGGTCGAATGGGCCGAACTGGCCCGCCCCGGGACCAACGTGCACTGGGCGGTGCTCAACGTCGCCGACGGCCCCGGCAGCCGCCCCGACCCGCACTGCCTGGACACCGCCGGCCGGCTCCGGCACGCGGGCGTGAGGGTGCTCGGGCACCTCGACCTGGCGCACGGCTCGCGCCCCTTCGGCGAGCTGGTCTCGCAGGCGCAGCGGTACCTCGACTGGTACCGGGTCGGCGGCTTCTACCTGGACCGCTGCCCCACGGACCGGACCGACCTGCCCGGAGTGAGGAGGGTCACCACCACCCTCTCGGCCCTCCTCGGCGGCGACGCCCACCTCGTCCTGGGCCAGGGCGGCCACCCGTACCCCGGCTACGCGGAGGCGGCGGACCAGCTGGTGACCTTCTCCGGCGCCTGGGCGGACTACCGCTGGTCGCAGGTGGCCGAGTGGACGGCGGAGTACCCGGAGGGGAAGTTCGCGCACTTCGTCCACGGAGTGCCGCGCACCCACCTCGACGAGGCGCTGCGGATCGCCCGCTGGCAGGGCGCGGGCACGATCTTCTTCACCGACCGCCCCGGCGGTCCGGGCGGCGCGGCGGGACGAACCATGCCATTCCACTCGCTGCCCGGCTACTGGGACGAAATCGTCTCGCGTATCGGACCGGGTGTCTCGGAATGAGAAGGGGCGTGGCAGTGTTACGGGGAGAACAACCGTACTGACATACCGACCAACGGAGTCCCCGTGTCGCTGCCACCCCTGGTCGAGCCGGCTGCCGAGCTCACCGTAGACGAGGTCCGCAGGTACTCCCGCCACCTGATCATCCCCGACGTGGGGATGGACGGGCAGAAGCGGCTGAAGAACGCCAAGGTGCTGGCCGTCGGCGCCGGCGGCCTCGGCTCGCCGGCCCTCATGTACCTGGCCGCGGCCGGCGTCGGCACGCTCGGCATCGTGGAGTTCGACGAGGTCGACGAGTCGAACCTCCAGCGCCAGATCATCCACAGCCAGGCGGACATCGGCCGCTCCAAGGCGGAGTCGGCGCGCGACAGCGTGCTCGGCATCAACCCGTACGTGAACGTGGTCCTGCACGAGGAGCGGCTCGAGGCCGACAACGTGATGGACATCTTCAGCCAGTACGACCTGATCGTCGACGGCACGGACAACTTCGCCACCCGCTACCTGGTGAACGACGCCTGCGTGCTGCTGAACAAGCCGTACGTCTGGGGCTCGATCTACCGCTTCGACGGCCAGGCGTCCGTCTTCTGGTCCGAGCACGGTCCCTGCTACCGCTGCCTCTACCCGGAGCCCCCGCCGCCGGGCATGGTCCCCTCCTGCGCCGAGGGCGGCGTCCTGGGCGTGCTCTGCGCGTCCATCGGCTCCATCCAGGTCACCGAGGCCATCAAGGTCCTCGCCGGCGTCGGCGAGCCGCTCGTCGGCCGCCTGATGATCTACGACGCCCTGGAGATGCAGTACCGCCAGGTGAAGGTCCGCAAGGACCCGAACTGCGCGGTCTGCGGCGAGAACCCGACCGTCACCGAGCTCATCGACTACGAGGCCTTCTGCGGCGTCGTGTCCGAGGAGGCCCAGGAGGCCGCGCTCGGCGCCACGATCACTCCGAAGCAGCTCAAGGAGTGGATCGACGACGGCGAGAACATCGACATCATCGACGTCCGCGAGCCGAACGAGTACGAGATCGTCTCGATCCCGGGCGCGCGCCTGATCCCGAAGAACGAGTTCCTGATGGGCACCGCCCTCCAGGACCTCCCGCAGGACAAGCGGATCGTCCTGCACTGCAAGACGGGTGTCCGCAGTGCGGAAGTCCTCGCCGTGCTCAAGTCCGCGGGCTTCGCGGACGCCGTGCACGTCGGCGGCGGCGTGATCGGCTGGGTCCACCAGATCGAGCCCGAGAAGCCGGTCTACTAGTCGGTGTGCGAGAGGCCCCGGACCGTGTGACGGTCCGGGGCCTCCGCGCGTCCCGGCTACCCGCAGGTCGTGCCGTACGCGGGCACCTTCCCGTCGAGCAGGTACGCGTCGACCGTCCGCGTCACGCACTCCGAGGTGCCGTACGCGCCGTGCCCCTCGCCCTTGTTGGTCACCAGGATCCCGACGCCCTCGCCGAGCTCCCGCGCCATCCGCTCCGCGCCCTCGTACGGGGTCGCCGGGTCGCCCGTCGTCCCCACCACGAGGACCGGGGCCGCCCCGGGCGCGGACGCCGCCGGGGTCCTCGCCTCGCCCGCCACCGGCCAGTCGGCGCACCAGCCGGCCGTGTCCCAGGCGAGGAAGGCGCCGAAGACGGGGGAGAGCCGGCGGAACTCCGGCAGCAGTGCCTTCGCCCGCGCCGCGGTCGGACGCTCGCTGGAGTCGGCGCAGGAGATCGCCCGCTGGGAGTGCGACTGGGTGGAGTAGCGCCCCTGCTCGTCCCGGTCGTTGTAGGCGTCCGCGAGCCGCAGCAGCGGGCCGCCGTCCCCGTCCTCGGCCGCCTCCAGCGCCTCGGTGAGCAGCGGCCGGCTGGACTCCGCGTAGAGGGTCACCGCGATGCCGGTGACCGCGAGGCCCTCGGTGAGCCGCCGGTCGCCGACCTCCAGGGGCCGCCGGTCGAGCTCCGCGAGGAGCCGGGCGATCCGCTCGCTGCCGGCCTTCGGCGTCTGCCCGGTGCTCTTCAGGTAGCCGTCCAGGGCCCGCTGGAAGCCGACCGTCTGGTTCCGGGCGTGGCCCACGGTGTCGCCGGTCGGGTCGACGACCGCGTCCAGGACCAGCCGGCCCGTGTTCCGGGGGAAGAGGTGGGCGTAGGTGCCGCCGAGCTGGGTGCCGTAGGAGATGCCGAAGTAGTGCAGCTTGTCGTCGCCGAGGACCCGCCGGATCAGGTCGAGGTCGCGGGCGGTGGCCGAGGTCGTGGTGTACGGGATCACGGCGCCGGATCGGCGGGCGCAGCCGGCGCCGAAGCCGGCCGCGTCCTTCAGGAAGGCGGCCTCCTCGGCGGGGGTGTCGGGGGTGGAGTCGACGCGGGTCTCGGCCGCCGCCTGTTCGGCGTCGGTGCGGCAGACGACGCCGGAGCTGCGGCTCACCCCGCGCGGGTCGAAGCCCAAGAGGTCGTACCGCTCGTTCAGCGTCCCGTACTCCCCGGACAGCTGCGGCAGGATGTCCACCCCGGAGGCGCCGGGCCCGCCGAAGTTGAAGAGCAGCGACCCGATCCGCTCCTTCCGGTCGGTCGCCTCCTTGCGGATCAGCGCGACGGGGAGCGTGGCGCCCGACGGCTTCGCGTGGTCCAGCGGCACCTTCACGGTGGCGCACCGCCAGTCGGCGCCGGCCCCGTCCCCCTCGCACGGCTTCCAGTCGGGGCGCTGGCCGGTGAGGGCGGCGGGGAGGACGGGGGTGCCCGGCGCGGGGGTGCCGGAGGTGGGCGCGGGCTTGGCGTCGGAGGAGGATCCCGGCGCCGGCGCGGTGGTCGGCGCGGCGGCCGGGGAGTCCGTCCCCGTACAGCCGCTGACCAGGAGTCCCCCGACGGCGAGGGCCGTCAGGTGCCGGCGTATGTGCATGGGGGACCCCCTGGGATCGAGACCGGCTCTTCATCCTAGGGGGACCGGTTCCGGGCTCTCGCGGGCGGCGCCGCCCGCTACTTGCAGACGGTGCCGGAGGCGGGGACCTTGCCGTCGAGGAGGTAGCCGTCGACGGCCTTCTTCACACAGGCGTTGCCGCCGTTGTACGCGCCGTGGCCCTCGCCCTCGTACGTCAGCTCCACGCCGACGCCCTTGCCGAGCGCCTGCACCATCGCGCGGGCCCCCTCGTACGGGGTCGCCGGGTCGCCGGTGTTGCCGATCACCAGGATCGGCGCGGAGCCCGGCGCGGACACGTCCGGGTGGTCCCAGGCGCCCGGCACCGGCCACTGCGAACAGCTCGACAGCGCCCAGCCCATGAAGTCGCCGAAGACCGGGGACGCCTCGCGGAACTGCGGCAGCCGCTCCTTGGCCTGGCCGAGGGTGTAGCGCTCCTTGAAGTCGACGCAGTTGATGGCGGCGTTGGCGGCCTGGATGTTGCTGTAGCTGCCGTTCTCGCCGCGTCCGTTCATGGAGTCGGAGAGGGCGAGGAGGAGGGCGCCGTCGCCGCCGTCCGCGGCCTCCAGGCCCTGCTCCAGATAGGGCCAGAACTCCTTCGAGTACAGCGCCTGGGCGATGCCGTTCGTGGCCTGGGTCTGGGTGAGCTTCCGGCTGCCGATGCCGGTGATCGGCTTCTCGTCGAGCGAGGCGAGGAGATCGGTGACGCCCTCCTCGACCTCCGCGACCGTCGCACCCGGCAGGGCGCACTCGTCGCCCCGGTCCACACAGTCCTGCGCGAAGTTGTCCAGCGCCAGCTGGAAGCCCTTCGCCTGGCCCAGCGCGCCGTCCTCGACGCCCGCGTCCGGGTCGACGACCGCGTCGAAGACGGCCCGGCCGACCCGCTCCGGGAAGAGGTGGGCGTAGACGCCGCCGAGCTCCGTGCCGTACGAGATGCCGAAGTAGTGCAGCTTGTCGTCGCCGAGGACCTGGCGCAGCAGGTCCATGTCCCGGGCCGCGTTCTCCGTGCCGACGTACGGCAGGACGGGGCCGGAGTCCTTCTCGCAGCCCGCCGCGTACCTCTTCTGCGCGTCGGACAGGGTCCGCTCCTCCGCCAGGTCGTCCGGGGTGAAGTCCAGCGCGTAGTAGGCGTCCAGCTCCTCGTCGGTCATGCACTCCACCGGCTCGCTGCGGCCGACGCCGCGCGGGTCGAAGGAGACGAGGTCGTAGCGGGAGCGGAGGGTCTCGTACTCCGTGGCGAACCCCGGCAGGGCGGTGACGCCGGAGCCGCCCGGGCCGCCGAAGTTGAAGACGAGGGAGCCGATGCGGCGGGCGTTGTTCTCGGCCCGCGCCCGGATCAGCGCCAGCTCGATCGTCTCCCCGTCCGGCTTCGACCAGTCGAGCGGGGTCGTCAGGAACGCGCACTCCCACGGCGTGCCGCCGGGCAGCGGCGTCGGCGCGGATCCACCGCCCTCCGCCGCGGACGGCGGCGGGCACGTGTCCCACTCCAGCTGCTGCTCCGTCAGCGCCGAGAGGCCGCCGGTGCCGGAGGGGCGGGCGGCCGCGGAGCTGTCGTCGCCGTCGTCCGAGCAGCCGGCCGTCAGACAGAGGACGGCCGAGGCGGTGAGGAGGGCGGTGGCGCGGGCGGGGGAGATCGGCATGCCCCCATGCTCGTGCCCCCCGCCCACCCCCGCCCGCGACGCACGCCCAAGCGGGTGTCCCCGGCCCCGTGGGCCCGCGTCGGCCCGGCGTCGGCCCGGGTCGGCCCGGGTCGGCCCAGGTCGGTCCCGGGTGGGCCCGCGCCGCCCCTCGTCGGTCCGCGCCCGTCCGCCTCGCGGCGCCCGTCTCACCACATGGAGCCCCCGGCGCCCCCGGCGCCCCCGTCGCCCCCGGCGCCGGACGCGAGTCCGAGTGCGTCCGGGGCGACGGGCCCTACTCGGTCCCCTCCGGCGCGGTGCGGCCGCGGAGGGTGTCGAGGTGGGCCCGGGCCGCCTCGGCGGCCTGGGTGAACCAGTCCGCGATCACGGCGGTCTCCTCGGGGGAGTAGCGGGCGAAGATCTGCCCGAGCCGCTCGTAGAAGGGCTGGTACAGCTCGGTCAGGCGCGTGACGGCGGCCGGGTCGGCGACCACGCGGACCCGGCGGCGGTCGCCGGGGTCGGGCACCCGGCGGGCGTATCCGGCCTTCTCCAGTCGGTTGAGGACGCCGGTCACCGCCCCGGTCGTGAGGTTGGCCCGCTCGGCGAGGTCACCCGCGGAGAGCGGTTCCGCTCCGGCGCCGAGCACATGGCCCAGGCAGGTGAGGTCGGTCACGTTCAGGCCGAGTGCCTGGGCCACCTCCTGCTGCCCGATCAGGCCGAGCGCCACATAGGTGTCCATGCGCGAGATCGCCTCGGCGGCGGTGGCCGGAGGCCGGCTCTTGCCCTGCACTCAGATACTCCTTACGGTCTAAGATACTTAGCTCGTGAGATAAAAGATCTCGGGCGAGCCTCCTCGTCCTCATCCTGCCTTCCCCCACCCCCAGGAGCCCCCATGAGCGCACACGGCGACGTCGACCTCGGCCACACCCTGGCCGGCTGGACCGGAACCGCCCTCGCCACCCTCGGCTGCGCGGTCCTCGGCCTGGCCCTCTGCCTCGGCTCGGCCGCGGCGGGAGGGCTCGGTACCGCCCTTCTCGCCGCCGCCGCCCTCGTCACCTGGCTGCTGCACCTCGCCGGCTGGGGCAAGCCCTCCGGTCCCCGCCCCCCGGACCAGTGGGACTGGCGCGTCCGCGACACCACGGCCAGGACCGGCCACCCGGACTGCCTCGGCTGCCGGCTCGCGGGCCGGCGGGCGGCCACCGCGCACACCCCCGGGCCGGACACCACCGAGCCCGCCTCGGCGCCTCCGCAGGCGCGGGCCGCGACCGTCCGCGCGTGACGGCGTGCGGGGCTCCGGTGACGGGCACCCCGGGAGGCCCGGCACCCCGGGTCCCCGGGGGGCCCGGTTCAGCAGGAGCCCGCCGCCGCCCCAGCCACCCCCGCCGCCCGCAGCCCCGACGCCACACAGGCCGCCACGCCCACGCCCTCGTACGCCGCCCCGCACAGGACCAGCGAAGGGAGCCCCGCGACGGCGGTGCGCGCGCGGTCCACCCGGGCGGCGTGACCCGTGTCGTACTGCGGGAGGCCACCGGCCCAGCGGCTGACCCGGGTCGCGACGGGCGCGGGCAGCGGGCCGACCGCCGCCCGCAGATCTCCGAGGGCCGCGGCGACCAGTTCCGGATCGGACGCCGACAGGACCGGCGGTCCGCCCGCCCGGCCCAGTGAGGCGCGGACGACGCACGGGCCGCCGGGCGGGAAGGCCCACTTCCGGGACAGCAGCGTCGCGGCCTTGATCGTGCGGCCCTCGACCGCGGGGACGAGGAAGCCGTTCCCGGGCGGCAGCGCCGCCTCCGTCCCCGGCGGGAAGGCCAGCGCCACCACCGCCGTGTCCGCGTGCCGGATCCCGGCCAGCGCCTCCGCCGCCTCCGGCGCGAGCCCCGCGAGCAGCGGCGCCGCCGCGTGGGCGGGGAGTGCGAGGACCAGCGCGTCGGCGGCCAGGGAGCCGGTCGCCGTCGCCACCCGCCACTCGCCTCCGGCCCGCCGCAGCCCGGCGACCGCCGTACGCGTCACGATCCGCGCCCCGGACGCCCGCGCGACCGCCTCCGGGAGGCGCCCGGTGCCGCCGGCCACGCCCCGCACCGCCGCCCTGGGCGGCCGCGCGGGCCGGTCCCGCAGCGCCGCGAGCAGCGAGCCGCCGCGTCCGGCGAGCGCGGCCACCGGCCCGAGCGCGGAGCGCAGCGAGAGGCGGTCGACCTCACCCGCGTACACCCCGCCGAGGAGCGGCTCGACGAGCCGGTCGACGGCTTCCCGGCCGAGCCGCCCGGACAGGTACTCCGCGACGGAGGGGTCGCCGTCCGGCAGCGGCGGCGCCGGCAGCCGCTCCTCCTCGCGCAGCCGCGCCAGGCCCGCCTCCGACAGCAGCCCCGTGCCGTCGAGGGCCGCCGGGTCCGGCGGCACGCCCATCACGTGCCCGGGCGGCAGGGCCCGCAGCGCGCCCCGGCTCCACAGCGTGACCGGCCCGGGCGCGGGGTCCCGCAGGTCCCCGCCGAGGCCCACCGCCTCGGCCAGCTCCACGGCCTCGGGCCGCAGCGCCATCAGCGACTCGGCGCCCTCGTCGACGGGGACGCCCGCCAGCGGGGTGGTGCGCAGCTTGCCGCCGATCCGGTCGCCGGCCTCCAGGACGGTCACCTCGGCCCGCCCGCGCAGCGACCACGCCGCCGCGAGGCCGCTGACGCCGCCGCCGATCACGATCACCCGGCGCATGCCAGGACCTCCCGCAGTTCGTCCTGGTGGGGGAAGGAGCCCGGCCGGTAGGCGCACCACGGGTCCGCGGCGAGCGGGTCGCCGGTGACCGCGTACGCCCGGGAGCGCGAGCCCCCGCAGACCCGCGCGAACTCGCACGCCCCGCATCTCCCGCCCAGCCGTTCCGGGTCGCGCAGGGACCGGAAGAGCTCCGACTCCCGGTAGATGTCGGGCAGTCCGCGCTCCTTCACGTTCCCCGCCGACAGCGGCAGGAAGCCGCTCGGATGCACCTCGCCGGTGTGGGAGACGAAGACGAAGCCGCGCCCGGAGGAGACGTCCATCGGAGGGCGGCGCGCGGTCCGCCGCTCGCCCTCGAACAGGCCCAGTTCGCCGGCCCGCGCGGTGAGCCGCGCGTGCAGCGGGCCGAGGGCCGGCCGCTCGCCGCGCCGGTCGAGCACCGCCCGCTGAAGGGCGACCCGCCGGAAGTGGTGGCCCTCGGTGGTCTTCACCGGCATCCGCGCGCCGAGGTCGTACAGGAAGTGCAGCACGTCCTCGCACTCGGCGGCGGTGAGCGCGTCGAGCGCGCCCGCCCGGCCGGTGGGCACCAGCAGGAAGCCGGACCAGAGCATGGCGCCCTCGCGCCGGACGAGCGCGGCGAGGTCGGCGAGGTCGGGCAGGCTGTGCCGGCCGACGGCGGTGTTGATCTGCACCTTCAGGCCGAGCTCGCGGGCCGTCCGCCAGCCGTCGAGGGTGAGGTCGAAGACGCCGGGGACCCCGCGGAAGGCGTCGTGGCGGGCGGCGGTCGACCCGTCGAGGGAGAGCGAGAGGGCGACCGCCCCGGCGTCCCGGATCCGTACGAGGTGGTCGCGGTCGAGGGTCGGCGTCCCGGACGGCGAGACCGCGACCCGCAGCCCGATCGAGGTGCCGTACGCGACGAGCGCGGCGAGGTCGGGCCGCTGGAAGGGGTCGCCGCCGGTGATGACGAAGAGCGGGGCCGGCTTCCCGAAGGAGGCGATCCGGTCCATCAGACGGCGGGCCGCCGGGCCGTCCAGCTCGTCGGGGTGCCGGTCGGGCACCGCTTCGGCCCGGCAGTGCAGGCAGGCCAGCGGACAGGCCCGGGTGGCCTCCCAGATGACGAGGAACGGCCGCTCGTCCACCGGCTGCCGGGGCCGGCGCACGAGGGTCCTCGGGGCGCCGCTCACACCCGCTCCCAGCCGCGCTTCGGCTCCCGGCCGGCGATCCGGCCGGGGCGCCGGCGCCGGTAGACGACGAACGGACGGAAGAGGTACCGCACCGGCACCGCGAACATGTGCACGAGCCGCGAGTAGGGGACGAGCGCGAAGAGCGCGAAGCCGAAGAGGACGTGCAGCTTGAAGGCGAGCGGCGCGCCCGCCATCAGCCCCCAGTCGGGGCTCAGCGCGAAGAGCGACCGGAACCACACCGAGACGCCCTCGCGGTAGTTGTAACCGTCCGTCGCACCCGTGGAGTTGAGGACGGTGGCGAGGATCCCGAGGGCCATCGCCCCGAGCAGCACCGTGTACATGAGGTGATCGCTCTTCAGCGTCGCCTTCCGCACCGCGGTCACCCGCGTCCGCCGGTACACGAGGATCCCGATGCCCGCGGCGGCCGCCGCACCGGCGACGGCGCCGGTCGAGACGGCCATCAGGTGGTAGGTGTGGTCGCTGATCCCGAGCGCGTCGGTCCACTCCATCGGGATCAGCAGTCCGACCACGTGCCCGAGGACGACGAAGAGCATCCCGAAGTGGAAGAGCGGCGAGCCGATCCGCAGCAGCCGCGACTCGTGCAGCTGGGAGGAGTGGGTGGTGATGCCGAAGCGGTCGTGGCGCCCGCGCCAGACCGTCCCGGCGACGAGCAGGGCCACCGAGACGTAGGGCAGCACGCCCCACAGCAGCAGATCCATCAGACCGGGGTCCTTTCGGCGCGGTGCGTGGTCGGCCAGGGCAGTTCGACGCCCGGACCGAGGGGTTCGAGTCCGACGAGCTCGCGCGGCGGCCCGGACCGCGCCAGCGCCCTCGCCTCCTCCCTGGTCTCGGGGGAGGGCCCCGGCAGGGTGCCGCAGACCGCCTCCAGGGCGCGGGCGTACGGGGTGCCGGCGGCGACCAGCGCGAGCCGCAGCAGCTCCAGGCCCGCCCGGTGCTCCTGGAGCAGGGCGGTGCCGGGCTCCTCGTGGAGGGCGGCGAACTCCAGGGCGGCGGGCAGGAAGTCGGGCAGCTCGTCGCTGTCGAACTCCAGGCCGTGCTCGCGGTAGGTCCGCTTGATCCCGACCAGGGAGAGGCCGCGCCGCCGGGTGTCGCCGTCGGTCCACCAGGTGAGGTAGAGGCAGCGGCGGTTGCGGGTGTCGAAGGTGTCCGTGTAGTGCGCGGCGAGGTCGAGGAGCGGGGTCCGCTCCAGGTGGCCGAGGAGGTCCCGCACCCCCTCCGCGCCCGGCACGCCCGCCACGGCCCGCAGCAGCAGCGGGAGTTCCTCGTACAGCCGCTCGTCCGGGTAGGTCAGGCAGCGCGCCGCCACCAGCCGCACCACCGCGTCCGGGGTCATGAACTCCTCCTCGTGCGTCCCAGGTTGAGCAGGACCCGGCTGCCGTCGGCCGCCTGGTCGGCGACCGGGCAGCCCGCGTCGGGCTCCAGCGGATGCGCGTCGGCGAGCGCGTCCGCGTCGGCGCGCGCCGCCGTGGGGATCACGTACCGGTCCTCGTACTTGGCGATGGCGAGCAGCCGGAACATGTCCTCCATCTCCTGCCCGGTCAGCCCGACCGCCGCCGCGACGCCCTCGTCCCTGTCCTCGCCGAGGTTGACCGCCCGCATGTAGGAGCGCATGGCCGCCATCCGGCGCAGCACGGCCTCCACGGGCACGGTGTCGCCCGCGGTCAGCAGCTCGGCCAGGTACTCCACCGGGATCCGCAGCGCGTCGATCGCGCCGAAGAGGTTCCCGGCGTCCTCGCCGTCGCTGCCGGTGGCGGCGACCGCGTCGACGACCGGGGAGAGCGGCGGCACGTACCAGACCATCGGCATCGTGCGGTACTCCGGGTGGAGCGGCAGGGCCACCTGATAGGTGGCGATGAGGTCGTACACGGGGGAGCGCCGGGCCGCGTCCAGCCACTCCTCGGTGATCCCGGAGGCCCGTGCGGCGGCGGCCACGGCCGGGTCGCGCGGATCGAGGAAGCACTCCAGCTGGGCCGGGTAGAGGTCGTGTTCGTCCTCGACGGCGGCGGCCTCGGTGACCTTGTCGGCGTCGTACAGCATCACGCCGAGGTAGCGCATGCGGCCCACGCAGGTCTCGGAGCAGACCGTCGGCATGCCGACCTCGACGCGCGGGAAGCAGAAGGTGCACTTCTCGGCCTTGCCGGTGGCGTGGTTGAAGTAGACCTTCTTGTACGGGCAGCCGGTGACGCACATCCGCCAGCCCCGGCACCGGTCCTGGTCGACGAGGACGATGCCGTCCTCCTCGCGCTTGTACATGGCCCCGGACGGGCAGGAGGAGACGCACGCCGGGTTGAGGCAGTGCTCGCAGATCCGGGGCAGGTAGAACATGAAGCTCTGCTCGAACTCGAAGCGGATCCTCTCGCCGACCCGCGCCCGGACCTTCTCCACCAGCGGGTCCTTCGGGCCGTGCTCGGGGGCGCCGCCGAGGTTGTCGTCCCAGTTCGGGCCCCACTCGACCTTGTCGAGGGGTTCGCCGGTGAGCTGGGAGACGGGCCGGGCGACCGGAAGGTCGTCACCGGCGGGGGCCTCGGTGAGGTTCTTGTACTCGTACGTCCACGGCTGGTAGTAGTCGTCGAGCTCCGGCAGCTCCGGGTTGGCGAAGATCTGCCCGAGCCGCTTCAGCCGCCCGCCGGCCCGCAGCCGCAGCCGCCCCGAGCGGGTCCGCTCCCAGCCGCCCTTCCACCGCTCCTGGTCCTCCCAGCGGCGCGGGTAGCCCTGCCCGGGGAGGGTCTCCACGTTGTTGAACCAGACGTACTCGGTGCCCCGCCGGTTGGTCCACGCCTGCTTGCAGGTGACCGAGCAGGTGTGGCAGCCGATGCACTTGTCGAGGTTCATCACCATCGCCACCTGTGCCATGACGCGCATGGGTCAGTACTCCACCTTCTGGTCGCGGCGGCGGATGACCGTCACCTCGTCGCGCTGGTTGCCGGTCGGGCCCAGGTAGTTGAAGGCCCAGGTCAACTGGGCGTATCCGCCGACGAGATGGGTCGGCTTGAGCATCACGCGGGTGAGCGAGTTGTGGATGCCTCCCCGGCGTCCCGTCTTCTCGGTCCTGGGGACGCCGACCGTGCGCTCCTGGGCGTGGTTCATGTAGACCGTGCCGGCGGGCATCTTGTGGGACACGATCGCGCGGGCGGTGACCACGCCGTTGCGGTTGACCGCCTCGATCCAGTCGTTGTCGCGCACCCCGATCGCCTCGGCGTCCTGCGGCGACATCCAGACCGTCTGCCCGCCCCGGCCGAGCGTCATCATGTAGAGGTTGTCCTGGTACTGGGAGTGGATCGCCCACTTGTTGTGCGGGGTGAGGTACCGCACGGCGACCTGGCGCCCGTCGGTGGAGCCCAGCCGCGGCTCCCCGTACAGCCGGTGCATGTCCAGCGGCGGCTTGTAGACGGGCAGCGCCTCGCCGACCTCGTGCATCCAGTCGTGGTCGAGGAAGAAGTGCTGGCGGCCGGTGAGGGTGTGCCAGGGCTTGAGGTGCTCGGTGTTGACGGTGAAGGCGGTGTAGCGGCGTCCGCCGGACTCGCTGCCCGACCACTCGGGCGAGGTGATGACGGGGACGGGCCGGGCCTGGGTGTCGGCGAAGGTGATGCGCTTGCCCTCGGCCTCCGCGGCCAGGTGGGCCATCTCCTGTCCGGTGCGCCTCTCCAGCTTCTCGAAGCCCTGGGTGGCGAGCCGTCCGTTGGAGGTGCCGGAGAGGGAGAGGATCGCCTCGCAGGCCCGCGGTGCGGTGTCCAGGCGCGGACGTCCGTCCGCGACACCGCCCCTGACCAGGCCGTTCTTGGCGCCGAGGTAGGCGACCTCCTCGTCGACGTCGAAGGTGATCGCCTTCGTCGTCACCCCGAGCCGGTCGACCAGCGGCCCGAGCGCGGCGAACTTCTCGCCCACGGCCCCGTAGTCCCGCTCGACCACCGTCAGGTTGTACATGGTGCGCCCGGGGACCGGCTCGCACTCGCCCTTCGACCAGTCGAGCGCCACCCCGCCGGGCTGCGCCATCTCGCCGCCCGGGGTGTCGTGCTGGAGGGCGGTCGCGACCAGGTCCCTGCGCACCCCCAGGTGGTCCTTCGCGAGTTCGCCGAAGCGGCGGGCGAGGGCGTGGAAGGCGTCGTAGTCGGAGCGGGCCTGCCACGGCGGGTCGACGGCCGGGGTGAAGGCGTGCAGGAAGGGGTGCATGTCCGTGGAGGACAGGTCGTGCTTCTCGTACCAGGTCGCGGCCGGGAGCACGACGTCCGACAGCAGCGTCGTGGACGTCATCCGGAAGTCCATGGCGAGGAGCAGGTCGAGCTTGCCCTCGACGTCGTCCTCCCGCCACCGCACGTCCCTCGGGGTGCAGCGCGGCCCGTCCTCGGGGAGGTTGGAGTGGGTGCCGAGGAGGTGCTTGAGGAAGTACTCGTTGCCCTTGGAGGAGGAGCCGAGGAGGTTGGCCCGCCACACGTTGAGCACCCGGGGCCAGTTCTCCGGCGCGTCCGGGTCCTCCCCGGCGAAGCCGAGCGTCCCGTCCTTCAGCGCCTTCACCGTGTCGGCGACCGGGTCGTCCTGGGCGCCGAGCTCCAGCGGGTTGCGGTCGAAGGTCGGGTACGAGGGCATCCAGCCCATCCGCGCGGAGGCGGCCAGGCAGTCGGCGCCCGTCATGCCCGCGAAGCGCCCGGCGCCGAGCGGCGAGGCCAGCGACTCGGCGGGCAGGGTGTCGTAGCGCCACTGGTCGGTGTGGAGGTAGAACCAGCCGGCGCCGATCATGTGCCGGGGCGGCCGGCCCCAGTCGGAGGCGCTCGCGAGGGTGGCCCAGCCGGTCACCGGCCGGCACTTCTCCTGGCCGACGTAGTGGCCCCAGCCGCCGCCGTTGCGGCCCTGGCAGCCGGTGAGCGTGAGCAGGGCGAGGAAGGCCCGGTAGATCGTCTCGGAGTGGAACCAGTGGTTGGTGCCCGCGCCCATGAGGATCATGCAGCGGCCGCGCGAGCGTTCGGCGGTGTCCGCGAACTCCCGTGCCACGCGCGCAGCCTGGGCCGCGGGGACCGAGGTCAGGGTCTCCTGCCAGGCGGGGGTGCCGGGCTGCGAGGCGTCCTCGTACGACTCCGGCCACGCGCCCGGCAGGCCGGGGCGCCCGACGCCGTACTGGGCGAGCAGCAGGTCGTACACGGTGGTGACCAGGGGCCCGTCCGCGGAGAGCCGGCGCACCGGCACGCCCCGCCGCAGCACCTCGCCCTCCTCGTCGAAGCGAGGCAGCACGACCTCGGCGGACCCGCCCTCCTCCAGGAGGGAGAGCCGGGGGCGGACGCCGCCGAGGTCGAGGTTCCAGTCCGGCTCGCCGCCGGTGCCCCAGCGGTGCCCGAGGCTGCCGTTCGGGACGACCGGCTCGCCGGTGGCGTCGTCGACGAGGACGGTCTTCCACTCGGCGTTCTCGACGTCCTGGCCGAGGTCGGCGGCGGTCACGAACTTGCCCGGGACGAGACCGTGCCCGCTCTCCTGGAGGGTGATCAGGAAGGGCAGGTCGGTGTAGGTGCGCACGTACTCGGAGAAGAAGGGCGTCTCGCGGTCGACGAAGAACTCCTTGAGGAGCACGTGCCCCATCGCCAGGGCGAGCGCCCCGTCCGTCCCCGGGTGCGGGTGCATCCACTCGTCGGCGAACTTGGTGTTGTCGGCGAAGTCGGGGGAGACGGTGACGACCTTCTGGCCCCGGTAGCGGGCCTCGGTCATCCAGTGGGCGTCGGGCGTGCGCGTCACCGGCACGTTCGAGCCCCACATCAGCAGATAGGCCGCGTCCCACCAGTCGCCCGACTCCGGTACGTCGGTCTGGTCGCCGAAGACCTGCGGGGAGGCCACCGGCAGGTCCGCGTACCAGTCGTAGAAGGAGAGCATCGGCGCGCCGATGAGGGAGTGGAAGCGGGCTCCGGCCGCGTGCGAGGCCATCGACATCGCCGGGATCGGGGAGAAGCCGGCGACCCGGTCGGGGCCGTGCTCCTCGATGGTGTGGACGTGCGCGGCGGCGGCGATCTCCACCGCCTCCTCCCAACTCGCCCGCACCAGGCCGCCCTTGCCCCTGGCCTGCTGGTAGGTGCGGCGGCGGACCGGGTCGCGCTGGATGTCGGCCCAGGCGAGCACCGGGTCCTTCAGGCGCTTCTTCGCCTCCCGGTACATCGCGAGGAGGGTGCCCCGGACCAGGGGGTGGCGGACCCGGGTGGGGGAGTAGCTGTACCAGGAGAAGGAGGCGCCGCGGGGGCAGCCGCGGGGCTCGTACTCGGGCCGGTCGGGGCCGACGGAGGGGTAGTCGGTGGCCTGGGTCTCCCAGGTGATGATCCCGTCCTTGACGTACACCTTCCACCGGCACGAGCCGGTGCAGTTGACGCCGTGGGTGGAGTACACGACCTTGTCGTGGCTCCAGCGGTCCCGGTAGAAGGACTCGCCCTCGCGGCCACCGGTGCGGTGCACCGTCCGCAGGTCCCCGGAGACCTCGGAACGGGAGAAGAACCTCCCCGCTCGGAGGAGGATCTCGGCGGCGTCCGGCTGCTCCTGCTGCACGTCAGGCTCCTTCACGACGAAGCGTTCAGCAGCCTGAGCCTAGGCCGGGCGAATCGGCCCGAAGGGGGGTCAATGGTCCCGTACGGGCGTGACCAAATCCCGCATTTGTCCCGGGGGTCGGTGTGTGAGGCTGGTCCGGTGAGCACTCCGAGACGGTGGATACCGAACCAGCACGGGGCCTGGGCGATGCTCGCCGTGCCCTACCTCGCGGGCGTCCTGACCGGCTCCCCGGCCTGGATCCAACTCCCGGTCTTCCTGGCGTGGTTGCTCGGCTACTGCGCCGTCTTCCACGCCGAGCAGTGGGTACGGCTCCGACGCGCCTCCCGCAACCCCCGGGCAGCCGCACGCCACACCCGCCCCGCCCTCGTCCTCGCCGCCGCCACGGCCGCCCTCGGACTGGTCCCGCTGGTGGCCGAGCCCTGGCTCGGGGTCGCCGCGGTTTTGATGGCGCCCTTCCTCGCGGTGAACGTCCACTACGCCCGCCGCAACAGGGAACGGGCGCTCGTCAACGGCCTCGTCGCCGTCGTCCCCGCCTGCGGGATGCTGCTCGTCGCGCTCCGGCTCGGCGGCGGCACGGTCGCCCAGGGCCTCGCCCCCGCCGCCGCGTGCCTGCTGTACTTCGCCGGCACCGTCCCGTACGTGAAGACGATGATCCGCGAGCGGAGGTCCGCCGCGTACCGGAAGGGCTCGGTCGCCTACCACGCGGTCGCGCTGGTGGCGGCGGCCCTCCTGGACCCGTGGCTCGCCGTCCCCTTCGCCGTCTACCTCGCCCGCGCCGCCGCCCTCCCCGGCCGGGGACTCAGGGTCCCGGTGGTGGGAGCCGTCGAGGTCGGCTGCTCGCTGCTGCTGCTCGGCTTCCTCGCCGGCGTGTACGGCTGACGGCTAGGGCCTGTCTGACAATTCCCGTCGGGTCCGGCCCGCCCGGCACGCACGCTCGCCGCACGGCCGAAATGCCCGAGTAGCTCCGCTACAAGGGCACCCCGGCCGCACGCCGATCGCACGCACCGAACGACCCGGCCTGATCCGACGCCAATTGTCAGACAGGCCCTACAGCGCTCCGCGCTTGGTGAGCCAGTTGAAGCAGAGCCAGCCGGGCAGGACCGGCAGCCACAGGGTCAGCAGACGGTAGAGGAGCACCGCCGGGGTGGCGACGTCGATGGGCAGGCCCACCGCCAGGAGCCCGCCGATCAGCGCGGCCTCGACGGCGCCGACACCGCCGGGCGTGGGGGCCGCCGAGCCGAGCGCGTTGCCCGCCAGGAAGACGACGGCCACGCCCGCGAGGCTGATCGACACGTTCCCCTGCCCGAAGGCGCGGATCGACGCGTCCAGGCAGAGCACGAACACACCGGTCAGCAGCAGCATCCCGCCGATGCCCGTGACCAGCTTCATCGGCCGCTGGAGCACGTCCAGCATGCGCGGCACCACACCCGCGAAGAGCGACCTCAGCCGGGTCGCGACGAACTTCCGCATGAACGGGATCGCCGTCATCACCAGGACCAGCACCGCCACCGTCAGCAGGCCGGCGATGACCGTGCGCGACGGCGTGAACGACTGCGACTTCTCCGTCCCGGTCAGATAGCCGAAGGAGAGCAGCAGCAGGATGTGCGCCCCGAGCCCGAACAGCTGCGAGGCGCCGACGCTCGCCACCGCGAGCCCCGGGCGCACCCCCGCGCGCTGGAGGAAGCGGGTGTTCAGGGCGACACCGCCGACCGCCGCCGGGGCGACGATCTTCACGAACGAGCCGGCGACCTGCGCCACCACCGTCCGCCAGAACCCGACCCGCTCCGGCACGAAGCCGAGCAGGCTCATCGCCGCCGCCACATAGCTGAGCGCGGAGCACAGCACGGCGACGGCCACCCACCGCCAGTCCGCCTCGCTCACCGTGGACAGCGGCGTGCGGGCGATCTGCGACAGCAGGAAGTACGCGGCGACCGCGCCCGCGATCAGCGAGATCAGCGTCCGCGGCTTGATCCGCTCCAGCCGCACCGGCTCCACCGGCGCCTGCGGCCGGATCAGCAGCACCTGCCGGCGGATCTGCGCCAGCAGGTCCTCCTCGCGGGCCTCGTCCAGGGCCTCGTCGAGCGCCCGCTTCTCCGCCTTCTTGTCCGCCCGCTTCTCGGCCTTCTCGGCCTTCGGGTCGGCGCCCGGCGCCGGAAGCCCCGCGTGGGCCGCCGCCTTGGCCTCCGCCCGCTCCCGCTTCGCCGCCTCGGAGGCCTCGAGCACCGCCTCCCGCTCCCGCTGCGAGCGCTCCCGCGCCAGCTTCCGCAGGGTGGCCCGGGTCGACCGGCTCAGCGCGATCGGCTGGAGCAGCGGCAGACAGCCCGCCACCGCGTCGGGGCCCAGCACCTCCACGGCCGCCGCCACCGTCCGCTCCGCCCCGACCCGCAGGCCCAGGGTGGTGAGGAACTGGGCGATGTCCATCCGCAGCACCAGATCGCCGGCCGCGATCTCACCGCCGCGCAGATCCGTCAGGAAGACCCTGCCGGAACGATCCACCAGGATCGCGTCCCCCGACAGCCTGCGGTGCGCGATCCGGCGCGACTGGAGCGCCTTCACCTGCCGCCACGCGCTCCGCGCCAGCTCGTCGGTGATCTCGGAGTCGTCCAGCGAGTCCAGGCTCCGCCCGCCGATGTGCTCGTACACGAGCATCACCGCGTCGGGACCCAGCTCGGAGGTGGCGATCAGCTTCGGCGCGTTCGCCCCGGCCGCGATCGCCGCGTACGCCAGCAGCGCCTCCTGCTCCAGCGCCTGCCGGAGCGAGACGATCGACCGGCGGGTGGTCACCGTCCGCAGGGTGATCCGCCGCCACAGCCGGTAGAAGAAGCCGTGCGCCTGCTGCTCCCGGTCGACGACGGTGACGTCGAGCGGCGGGCCCTCCTCCAGGCTCACGATGTACCGCCGGCCCCGGTCCCCGCTCTCCGCGGTCTCCGGGACCTCCTCGGCGCGCAGCGCGGTCACCGGCCGGAAACCGACCCGGCGCAGTCCGGCCAGCAGGGTCTGACCCGTCGGACGGACGTTCGGCGAGCCGACCGCGTACAGCGTGCCGTAGGCCACCGTCCAGCCGATCAGCACGGTGAGGATGATCGAGAAGGCGGTCGTGTAGCCGGCCACCAGCATGGTGAACGCGTCGAGCAGCAGCACCGTCCAGAGCGAGAACCGCCAGCGCGGCCGGCGCGCCATGCCGACGGCCGTCATGTACGCGATCACCGGCGCGAGGTAGTTGTGCACCGGGTCGGTCAGCCCGCCGCCGCTCGCCGCCTGGGTCAGCGCGTCCTTGATGGTGTCCGGCGCGGCCTTCGCCACCCACAGGTCGATCGCCAGCGTCACCCCGTGGGCGAGGACGGCCGCGAGCACGCCGTCGGCGATCCGCAGCCCGTCCCGTTTCACCAGCCGCTCGATGGCGAACGCCACCGGCAGCACCAGGATGGCGATCGACGAGACCAGGCCGGCGATCTTGACGAAGACGTCGGGCGCGCCGACGGCCCCCTTGTTGATGTCCTGTTCGAGACCCGAGGTGGTGGCGTGGGCGAAGGCGGCGATGGCGAGGACGACGGCGATGGCCAGCAGCCCCGCCAGCAGACGCATCAGATCGGAGGGCCGGTGGACACGGGCGGCGAGCAGCGGCTCGTCGCCGGAGACCCGCTCGGGCACGTCGGGCCGAGCCTCACCGGGAGGCTGAGTGTCCTGACCCATCACCATGTCCGTCTCTGCGTGTCCTGCTGCTTCTGCCGCTTGCGTCTGTCGCTGTTGATCTCGTATCACCGGTCACCGCCCGGACGATGGTGGCACGAAGAGCCGCCCCGCGGAGGCATCGGTGCCATGTCGGTGCGGTGAGGCAGGATGTGCCGGATGAGCCTGGAGGGACCCGTGGGACGGACCGGACCGAGCGGAGCGGCAGGCTCCGGAGCAGCGGAGGGAGCACTTCCGGCCTCCACGGAGAGCGAGCTCCCCGCGTACGCGGAGGCGGTGCTCGACGTGGCCGACCGCATCCCGCCGGGCCGGGTGATGACCTACGGCGACGTGGCCGAGTGGCTCGGCGAGGGAGGCCCCCGCCAGGTCGGCCGCGTCATGTCCCTCTACGGCGGCTCCGCCCCCTGGTGGAGGGTGGTCCGCGCCGACGGCACCCTGCTCCCCGGCCACGAACTGCGCGCCCTCGGCCACTACCGCGACGAGGGCACCCCGCTGCGCGAGCGCGGCCCGGCCGCCGAGGGACACGTACCGAGGATCGACATGCGCCGCGCCCGGTGGGACGGCTCCGGCGGCGACGCCCCGGCCTGAACCGCGCGGCACCCGGCCGGCGCCGGGCGTGCGGGATCTCACACACGCCCCGCGGGCCCCCGCCGTCCCGGCGGCGGCCGCGGTCCGGGCCGTCCGGTCCGTCCGGTCCGGGAGACCGGGGCCCGCCGCGGTCCGGATTCGCGTACCGTCGACGGGCGTGCCGCACACGGCGCCGGACACGGCGGGGACACGGACCGCGGTACGGAGACGGGCACGCGCGCGTGCCGGGACCCGTACCCCCGTCCCCCCAGCGGTCACCGGCGCCGCCCGCGACACCGGCACCACATCACCATCGACCAGGACCGGCCAACCACGTGAGCTCCTCCTCCACCACCCGGCCGACGCCGCCGCACCGGGGACAGCCGTACCCGGGCGCGGGCAGGCAGCGGACCCCCGGCGCGTACCGGCTGGTGCGCACGGCTCCGGCCCCGGTGGATCCCCCTCAGCTGGACGCAGCGCAGCGGGCGGTGGTTGAGCACGACCGGGGACCGCTCCTCGTCCTCGCCGGACCCGGCACCGGCAAGACGACGACGCTGGTGGAGGCCGTCGCCACCCGCATGGAACGCGGCACCGACCCCGAGCGGATCCTCGTCCTCACCTTCAGCCGCAAGGCCGCCGTCGAACTCCGCGACCGGATGGCCACCCGCCTCGGCGGCCGGCGCCCGCCCCAGGCCACCACCTTCCACTCCTACTGCTACGCCCTCATCCGGGCCCACCAGGACGCCGAACTCTTCGCCGAACCGCTCCGGCTGCTCTCCGGCCCCGAACAGGACCTCGCCGTCCGCGAGCTCCTCGCCGGCCAGATCGACCTCGAACGGACCGGGCTCGGCGGGGTCCGCTGGCCCGACGAGCTCCGCGCCTGCCTCACCACCCGCGGCTTCGCCGACGAGGTCCGCGCCGTCCTCGCCCGCTCCCGCGAGCTCGGCCTCGGCCCCGGCGCGCTGCGCCGCTTCGCCGAGCGCGTCGGCCGCCCCGACTGGAAGGCCGCCGCCGGCTTCCTCGCCGAGTACCTCGACGTCCTCGACCTCCAGGGCGTCCTCGACTACACCGAGCTGGTGCACCGGGCCGTCCTGCTCGCCGAGCGGGTCACGCTCCCCGGGTACGACGCGGTCTACGTCGACGAGTACCAGGACACCGACCCCGCCCAGGTCCGGCTGCTGACCGCCCTCACCGGCGGCGGCCGGAACACGGTCGTCGCCTTCGGCGACCCCGACCAGTCGATCTACGCCTTCCGCGGCGCCGACGTGAACGGCATCCTCGACTTCCCCGCGGCCTTCGGCGGCGCCCCCGTCCGCGTCCTCGGCACCTCCCGCCGGGCCGGCGCCGAGCTCCTCGCCGCCACCCGGCAGCTGACCCGCCGGATGCCGCTGACCCGGCTGCCCGCGGCCGCGGTCCGCGCCCACCGCGAGCTGACACCGGTACGGGACGGGGGCCGGGCCGAGGCGTACACGTACCCCACCGCCTCCGCCGAGGCCGAGAACATCGCCGACCTGCTCCGCCGCGCCCACCTGGAGGACGGCGTCCCCTGGCACGCCATGGCCGTCCTCACCCGCGCCGGCGCCGTCCTCCCCGCGCTCCGCCGCGCCCTCACCTCCGCGGGCGTCCCCGTGGAGACCGACGCGGCGGACACCCCCCTGCGCCACGAACCGGCGGTCTCCCCCCTGCTGCTGGCCCTGCGCGCGGTGGCCCAGTCCGCGGGCGGCGCGGTCGCGGGTGGCCCGGTCGCGAGTGCCCCGGTCGCGAGTGGCCCCGCCGAGCCCGCCCAGGCCGAGCCGGCACAGGCCGAGTCCGCCCACGCCGCGTCCACGCAGGCCGAGCCGCCCGCCGAGGCCCCTCCCGCTGAGGCGAGCGCGTGGCTGGACGTCCAGACCGCCCTCGAACTCCTCGCCTCGCCCCTCGCCGGCATCGACCCCGCGGACCTGCGGAGACTCGGCCGCGCCCTCCGCGACGAGGCCCGCGCCGCGGGCGACAGGCTCCCGCCCCCCTCCGACGTCCTGCTCGCCCGCGCCCTCGCCGAGCCCGAGCGCCTCACCGCGCACGACCCCGCGTACGCCCGCGGCGCCCAGCGGCTCGGCCGGCTCCTCCAGGAGACCCGCGCGCTCCTCGCCGCCGGCGGCACCGCCGAGGAGGCCCTGTGGGTGCTCTGGAACGGCACCCCCTGGCCCGCCCGCCTGGAGCGCGCCGCCCTCCGCGGCGGCCCCGCGGGCCGCAACGCCGACCGGGACCTCGACGCCGTCTGCGCCCTCTTCGAGACCGCCGCCCGCGCCGAGGAGCGGCTCGGCGGCCGAGGCGTGCTCAACTTCCTCGAAGAGCTCGACGCCCAGGACATCGCCGCCGACACCCTCACCCGCCGGCACACCCGCCCGGACGCCGTCCGCCTGATGACCGCGCACCGCTCCAAGGGCCTGGAGTGGAGCCTCGTCGTCGTCGCCGGCGTCCAGGAGGGCCTCTGGCCGGACCTGCGCCGCCGCGGCTCCCTCCTCGAAGCCGACCGCATCGGCCGCGACGGCCTCGCCGAGCCGCTCACCCCCGGCGCCCTCCTCGCCGAGGAGCGCCGGCTCTTCTACGTGGCCGCCACCCGCGCCCGCGACCGGCTCGTCGTCACCGCCGTGAAGGCCCCCGCCGAGGACGGCGACCAGCCCTCCCGCCTCCTCACCGAACTCGGCGCCGAACCGAAGGAGGTGCCGGGCCGGCCCCGCCGCCCGCTCGCCGTCTCCGCGCTCGTCGCCGAGCTGCGCGCCACCACCGTCGACCCGGACGCCTCGCCCCTGCTCCGGGACGCCGCCGCCCGCCGCCTCGCCGAACTGGCCGCCCTCGCCGACGAGGACGGGCAGCCGATGGTCCCGGCCGCCCACCCGGACCGCTGGTGGGGCCTCCACGAGCCCACCCGCTCCGCCGTGCCGCTGCGCGACCGCGACCGGCCCGTCGCGCTCTCCCCGAGCGCCCTGGAGAACCTCGCCGCCACCTGCTCGCTCCAGTGGTTCCTGGGCCGCGAGGTCAAGGCCGCCGAACCCGCCTCCGCCGCCCAGGGCTTCGGCAACGTCGTCCACGTCCTGGCCGACGAGGTCGCCTCCGGCCGCACCCCCGCCGACCTCGACGTCCTCATGGCCCGGCTCGACACGGTCTGGGACGCGCTCGCCTTCGACGCCCCCTGGAAGTCGGAGCAGGAGAAGGGCCACGCGCGCGTGGCCCTGGAACGGTTCCTGCGCTGGCACGTCATGGACCGCGGCGGCCGCACCCCCGCCGCCTCCGAGCACGGCTTCGACGTCACCCTGGAGGCGGGGGAGTACCAGGTCCGCATCCGCGGCTCCATGGACCGCGTGGAGACCGACGAGGAGGGCCGCGCGTACGTCGTCGACTTCAAGACCGGGAAGTCCGCCCCCACCCGGGACGAGGTCGCCCACCACCCGCAGCTCGCCGTCTACCAGCTGGCCGTCCGCGAAGGCGCCCTGGACGGCGTCCTCGACGGCCGCCGCCCCGAACCGGGCGGCGCCGAACTCGTCCAGCTCCGCCAGGCCGCGCCCAAGAAGGAGGGCGGCGACGTGCTGCCCAAGGTGCAGGCCCAGCAGCCGCCGGAGGGGGAGTGGGTCGGCGACCTGCTCGCGACCGCCGCCGGCCGCGTCCTCGACGAGCGCTTCACCCCGACGACCGGTCAGCACTGCGCGACCTGCTCCTTCCGCGCCGCGTGCAGCGCCCGGCCCGAGGGCCGCCAGGTCGTCGACTGAGCGAGTGACGCGGGTCACGTTTCCGTTTGCGCAGCCTTTGTCCACCCCCGTTCACCGTCCGTTGCGTGCCACCCCATAAGGTCTGCGTGAAGAGAACCTGTGAATATTCGCTTTCGAACACATCGAAGGCGCGTCGAACACGCTGAGGAGTACGTGCATGAGGGCCAACCGGAAGCTCTGGGCCGCGACGACGATCTGTCTGACCGCCGTCATCGGTCTCACGGGCTGCGGCAAGGGCGACGACAAGGCCGCCGACCCCTTCGCGGGCGTCTCGGCCGACGACATCGCCAAGAAGGCCGTCGAGGCGACCAAGGCCGCCACCTCCGTCCACATGAAGGGCGAGGGCAAGAACGACGGCAAGGACATGACCCTCGACTTCAGCGTCGACGACAAGGGCAGCTGCCAGGGCACGATGTCCGCCGGCGCCGAGGGCAAGGCCGAGGTCATGCGCACCGGCGGCTTCACCTACATGAAGGCCGACGACGCCTTCTACAAGAGCACCGGTGGCGAGGAGGGCGCCTCCGCCGAGGAGGGCGCCGCCATCGCCGCCCTGCTCAACGGCCGCTGGATGAAGATGCCGGCCGATGACGCGGACTCCAACGACCTCGGCGAGTTCTGCGACCTGAAGGCGATCTTCGCCGACATGGACAAGGAGACCGAGACCACCGGCCTCACCCGTGAGGCCGACGCCGACGTCGACGGCACCGCAGCCGTCGTCCTCAAGAGCAAGGCGGACAAGAAGGGCGAGACCACCACGCTGTACGTGGCCAAGGACTCCGCCAAGCCGTACATCCTCCGCTCCGTCACCGCCGGCGGCGAGGAGCCCGGCTCGGTCACCCTCAGCGACTACAACAAGCCGCTGACCGTCACCGCCCCGCCCGCCGACCAGGTCATGGACCTGGAGGCGCTCATGAAGGCCGGCGCCGGCAGCTGACCCCCCGGCCGAGTAGCGACCACGCGCGCGTGGGGCCACCCTGGTGACAGGGTCCGGGGGGACGAGGAGGCTCGTATGCGGTCCCAGTCCAGCCACCGGAAGCTCCGCGCCGCGGCGGTCGTCTGCGCCGCCGTCGCCGTCGCGGGTCCCGCCCCGGCGGCGGCCTGGGCGGCGACGGCGGCGCAGGACCCCGCCCGGCCCGCCGCGGCCCCGACCCCCGACCCCTTCGACGGACTCACGCCCGCCGCGATCGCCGACCGGGCCGTGGACGCCACCCGCTCCGCCGACTCCCTGCGCATGACCGGTGAGGTCGTCACCGAGGGACAGGACCTCGACGTCGACTTCTCCGTCGACGACCAGGGCTCCTGCCAGGGCCGCATCGGCGTCGACGACGGCAGGGCCGAACTCCGCCGGGTCGACGACATCACGTACATGAAGGGCGACGAGTCCTTCTGGCGGACCTCCATGACCTCCCAGGGCGTCCCCGAGAACCAGATCGCCCCCGTCATCGAGCTCGTCAAGGGCCGCTGGCTCAAGATCGCCCCCGGCCAGGCCGGCAGCGGCGACCTCAGCGAGGTCTGCGACCTCGACACCCTCCTCGACGACCTCGGCAGGGACGAGGAGGACCGCGAGGGCCTCACCCGCGGCCCCGACCGCGAGGTGGACGGCACCCCCGTGGCGACCCTCGTCAAGAAGGACGGCGACGAGACCACCACCGTCTCCGTCGCCCAGGAGGGCGAGCCGTACATCCGAGAGGTCGTCAGGACCGGCGGCGACGAACCCGGCACCATGACCCTCTCCGAGTTCGACCGCCCGGTGAAGGTCACCGCCCCGCCGGCCGACGAGACCGTCGACCTCTCCCGGCTCGACCCCGGCACCCCCGCCTGACCCTGACCCCCGTCGCCCCGTCCGGCCATGAAACCGCAGGTCAGGCCGGTGCTGGACGGGAATGTCCGACCGCCCGGTTAGCCTCTTCAGGGTGACCGCGCACCTCACCGACCCCGAGCAGCTCAAGGAGCTCCTCGGCATCCCCTTCACCCCGGAGCAGACGGCCTGCATCACCGCGCCGCCCGCCCCGCAGGTCATCGTGGCCGGAGCCGGCTCCGGCAAGACCACGGTGATGGCGGCCAGGGTCGTGTGGCTGGTCGGCACCGGACAGGTCGCCCCCGAGCAGGTCCTCGGCCTCACCTTCACCAACAAGGCCGCCGGCGAACTCGCCGAGCGCGTCCGCACCGCCCTCGTCCGCGCCGGCGTCACCGACCCCGACCCGGTCGACCCCGACAACCCCCCGGGCGAGCCCCGCATCTCCACCTACCACGCCTTCGCCGGACAGCTCCTGACCGACCACGGCCTGCGCATCGGACTCGAACCGACCTCCCGGCTCCTCGCCGACGCCACCCGGTTCCAGCTCGCCGCGCGCGTGCTGCGCGAGGCCCCCGGCCCGTACCCGGCGCTCACCAAGTCCTTCCCGACCCTCGTCGAGAACCTGCTCGCGCTCGACTCCGAACTGGCCGAGCACCTCGTCGACCCCGCCGACCTCCTCGCGTACGACGCCGAGCTGCTCACCGCCCTCTCCGGCGCCAAGCTCACCAACGACGACCTGCGCAAGCTCCCCGAGACCGCCGCCGCCCGCCGCGAACTCACCGGACTCGTCACCCGCTACCGGGCCGCCAAGCGCTCCCGCGACCTCCTCGACTTCGGCGACCAGATCGCCCTCTCCGCGCGCCTCGCCACCACCCGCCCCGAGGTCGGCGCCCTCCTCCGCGACGAGTTCCGGGTCGTCCTCCTCGACGAGTACCAGGACACCTCCGTCGCCCAGCGCCTCCTCCTCTCCGGCCTCTTCGGCCAGGGCACCGGTCACCCCGTCACCGCCGTCGGCGACCCCTGCCAGGCCATCTACGGCTGGCGCGGCGCCTCCGTCGCCAACCTCGACGACTTCCCCGACCACTTCCCGCACACCGACGGCACCCCCGCCGCCCGCCACTCCCTGTCCGAGAACCGCCGCAGCGGCGGCCGCCTCCTCGACCTCGCCAACGGCCTCGCCACCCCGCTCCGCGCGATGCACGCGGGCGTGGAGGCACTGCGCCCCGCACCCGGCGCCGAGGCCGACGGCACCGTGCGGATCGCCCTCCTCCCCACCCACACCGAGGAGATCGACTGGCTCGCCGACTCCCTCGCCCACCTCGTCCGCACCGGCCGCGAACCCGGCTCCATGGCCGTCCTGTGCCGCACCGCCGGCGACTTCCCCGCGATCCAGGCCGCCCTCGTCGCCCGCGGGGTGCCCGTCGAGGTCGTCGGCCTCTCCGGCCTGCTCCACCTCCCCGAGGTCGCCGACCTCGTCGCCGTCTGCGAGGTCCTCCAGGACCCCGGCGCCAACGCCGACCTGGTCCGCCTCCTCACCGGCCCCCGCTGGCGCGTCGGCCCCCGCGACCTCGCCCTCCTCGGCCGCCGCGCCCGCCTCCTCGTCCACCGCGGCGACACCGACCCGGACCCGGGCCAGAAGCTCGCCGCCGCCGTCGAGGGAGTCGACCCCGCCGAGGTGATCTCGCTCGCCGACGCCCTCGACACCTTCCTCGACTCCGCCGGCCACCCCGAGGACGGCCTGCCCTTCTCCGCCGAGGCCCGGGTCCGCTTCGCCCGGCTCGCCGCCGAGCTCCGCTCGCTGCGCGCCTCCCTCGCCGACCCCCTCATGGACGTCCTCCACCGGGTCCTCTCCGTCACCGGCCTGGAGGTCGAACTCTCCGCCTCCCCGCACGCGCTGGCCGCCCGCCGCCGCGAGACCCTCGGCAACTTCCTGGACGTCGCCGCCGGCTTCGCCTCCCTCGACGGCGAGGCGAGCCTCCTCGCCTTCCTCGGCTTCCTGCGCACCGCCGCCCAGTTCGAGAAGGGCCTCGACAACGCCCTCCCGGGCGGCGAGAACACCGTCAAGGTGCTCACCGCGCACAAGTCCAAGGGCCTCGAATGGGACGTCGTCGCCGTCCCCGGCCTGGTCGCCGGCCAGTTCCCGTCCGCCCGCGCCCGCGAGTCCTGGACCTCCCAGCCCCAGGTCCTCCCGCACGCCCTGCGCGGCGACGCGGAGACCCTCCCGGACCTCGGCACCTGGGACGCCGCCGCCATGAAGTCCTTCAAGGCCGCGATGACCGACCACCAGCGCACCGAGGAACTCCGCCTCGGCTACGTCACCTTCACCCGCCCCCGCACCCTCCTCCTCGCCTCCGCCCACTGGTGGGGCCCCGCCCAGAAGAAGCCCCGGGGCCCCTCGGACTTCCTGGCGGAGCTGTACGCCCACTGCGAGAAGGGCCACGGCGACATCGAGGCATGGGCACAGGAGCCGGAGAAGGGCGCCGAGAACCCCCTCCTCGCCGAAGCGGACCACGACCTCCCCTGGCCCCTGCCCCTGGACGAGGAGGCGCTGAAGCGCCGCAGGAAGGCCGCCGAGCTCGTCCACCAGCACCTGTGGTCCACCGTCCCGCCCGAGCCCGCCGCGCCCGCCCCCCAGGACCCGCACGCCGACGACCTCTGGCTCCCGGACGACCCGGAGCGGGCCCTGGGCACGGTCCCGCACCCGCGGGAGACGCTCACCCCGGAGGAGCTCCGCACCGTCGCCTCCTGGGACCGCGACCTCACCGCCCTCACCGCCGAACTCCGCCGCGCCCGCGCCACCACCCGGGACGTCGTCCTGCCCGCGTACCTCTCCGCCTCCCAGGTCCTGCGCCTCGCCGAGGACCCGGACGGCTTCGCGCGCGAGCTGGCCCGCCCCATGCCGAAGCCCCCGCAGCCCGCCGCCCGCCGCGGCACCCGCTTCCACGCGTGGGTGGAGTCCCGCTTCGAGGAGCTGCCGCTGCCCCTCCTCGGCCCGGACGAGCTCCCCGGCGGCGAGGACTTCGCCGGCGAGCCTGAGATCGTCGACGAGCGGGACCTGGAGGCCCTCAAGGAGGCGTTCGCCCGCACCGAGTACGCCCACCGCACCCCGTACCGGGTGGAGGTCCCCGTCCACCTCACCCTCGCCGGCCGGGTCGTGCGGGGCCGGATCGACGCCGTCTACCGGGACCCCGAATCCGGCGCGTACGAGATCGTCGACTGGAAGACCAGCCACCACCGCTCCGCCGACCCCCTCCAGCTCGCGCTGTACCGGCTCGCCTGGGCCGAGCAGCACGGCCTGGACCCCGAGGAGGTGGCCGCGGCCTTCGTCTACGTGCGCACGGGCGAGACCGCCCGCCCGGCCCGGCTGCCCGGGCGGGCGGAGCTGGAGGCCATCCTGCTGGGCGGGGCACCCCCCGGCGCCGGATAGGCTCGTGGCCATGAGCCAGACCCCGGACAGCGTCGTCCACCCCGTACGCGCGTACATCGAGCAGCACCGCGCCGCCTTCCTCGGCGACCTCGCGGAGTGGCTGCGCATCCCGTCCGTGTCGGCGCAGCCGGAGCGGGCCGGGGACGTGCGGCGCAGTGCCGAATGGCTCGCGGGCGCGCTGAAGGACACCGGCTTCACCACGGTCGAGGTCTGGGAGACCGACGGGGCCCCGGCCGTCTTCGCCGAGTGGCCGTCCGAGGACCCGGACGCGCCGACGGTCCTGGTCTACGGCCACCACGACGTGCAGCCCGCCGCCCGTGAGGACGGCTGGCACACCGACCCCTTCGAGCCGGCCGTCGTCGACGGGCGGATGTACGCGCGCGGGGCGGCGGACGACAAGGGGCAGGTGTTCTTCCACACCCTCGGGGTCCGCGCCCACCTCGCCGTGACCGGCCGCACGACCCCCGCCGTCCACCTGAAGCTGCTCGTGGAGGGCGAGGAGGAGTCCGGCTCGCCGCACTTCCGCGCGCTCGTCGAGGAGCGGGCCGGCCGGCTCGCCGCCGACGTGGTCATCGTCTCCGACACCGGCATGTGGTCCGAGACCACCCCGACCGTCTGCACGGGCATGCGCGGGGTCGCCGACTGCGAGATCGACCTGTACGGCCCCGACCAGGACATCCACTCGGGCTCCTTCGGCGGCGCCGTCCCCAACCCGGCCACCGTCGCCGGCCGGATCGTCGCCGCCCTGCACGACACCGCCGAGCGGGTCGCGATCCCCGGCTTCTACGACGGGGTGACCGAACTCACCGACGCCGAGCGCAGGCTCGTCGCCGAGCTCCCCTTCGACGAGGAGGCATGGCTGCGCACCGCCAGGTCGCACGGCACCCTCGGCGAGGCCGGACACTCGACCCTGGAGCGCGTCTGGGCCCGCCCGACCGCCGAGGTCAACGGCATCGGCGGCGGCTACCAGGGCCCCGGCGGCAAGACCATCGTCCCCGCCTCCGCCCACCTCAAGCTCTCCTTCCGGCTGGTCGCGGGCCAGGACCCGCACCGGATCGAGACGCTGGTGCGGGAGTGGCTGGCCGGACTCGTCCCGGCCGGCATCCGGTACGAGATCGTCTTCGGCGCCCCGACCCGCCCCTGCCTCACCCCGCTCGACCACCCGGCCCTGAAGGCGGTCGCCGGGGCGATGAGCCGGGCCTTCGACGGCGCCACCGTCCGCTACACGCGCGAAGGCGGCTCGGGACCCGCCGCCGACCTCCAGGACGTCCTGGACGCGCCCGTGCTCTTCCTGGGCATCTCGGTCCCGTCCGACGGCTGGCACGCGCCGAACGAGAAGGTCGAGCTCGACCTCCTCATGAAGGGCGTCGAGACGACCGCCCACCTGTGGGGGGACCTGCCGGCCGCCCTGCGGGCCGGCGGGCGCTGAGCGCCGGGCCCACGCCGTCATCACCGTCACCGAACCGGGGGAGTTGGAAGCACCTGTGAGCACCTTGAACAACGCGTTCGCGGACCGCCCGATCTCGCTCACCGCCCCGAGCGGTGTCGACCGGGCCGCCCACCACCGCCTCGACGAGGCATGGCTCGCGGCCGCCTGGAGCCACCCGACCACCCGCGTCTTCGTGGTGTCGGGCGGCCAGGTGCTGATCGACGACCGCCCCGACGGCACCACCGAGCTGGTCATGACCCCGGCGTTCGAGGCGCCGATGACCGAGACGCACCGCTACTTCCTCGGCACCGACGCCGACGGGGTGTCCTACTTCGCGCTCCAGAAGGACTCGCTGCCCGGCCGGATGGACCAGTCGGCGCGCCCCGCGGGCCTGCGCGAGGCCGGGATGCTGCTGTCGCCGCGTGACACGGGTCTGATGACCCACGCGGTCGCCCTGGAGAACTGGCAGCGCCTCCACCGCTTCTGCTCCCGCTGCGGCGAGCGCACGGTGATCGCGGCGGCCGGGCACATCCGCCGCTGCCCGGTCTGCGGCGCCGAGCACTACCCGCGCACCGACCCCGCGGTGATCATGCTGGTCACCGACGACCAGGACCGGGCGCTGCTCGGCCGCCAGGTGCACTGGCCGGAGGGCCGCTTCTCGACGCTGGCCGGCTTCGTCGAGCCGGGCGAGTCGATCGAGCAGGCGGTGGTCCGGGAGGTCTTCGAGGAGGCCGGGGTCACCGTCGGCGAGGTCGAGTACGTGGCCAGCCAGCCGTGGCCGTTCCCGTCCAGCCTGATGCTCGGCTTCTTCGCGCGGGCCACCTCCCCGGAGATCGAGGTGGACGGCGAGGAGATCCACGAGGCCCGCTGGTTCTCCCGGGCCGACCTGGAGGCCGGCTTCGCCTCGGGCGAGATCCTGCCGCCGTACGGCATCTCGATCGCCTCCCGCCTGATCGAGCTCTGGTACGGCAAGCCGCTGCCGAAGCCCGGCGACGTCGTCTGAACGCGCGAGGGGCCCCCGCTCGGGAAGCGGGGGCCCCTCGCGCGTCCGGGGTCCGTCAGACCGCGAGCGCCTGCTTGACCTGGGCCAGGCTGGGGTTCGTCATGACCGACTCGGTGCCGGCGGGGGAGACCACCAGGACGGTCGGGACGGTCTGGTTGCCGCCGTTGGCCTTCTCCACGAACTCGGCCGACGCGGGGTCCAGCTCGATGTTGACCTCGGTGTACGCGATGCCCTCGCGGTCCATCTGGCCCTTCAGCCGGCGGCAGTAGCCGCACCACTCGGTGCTGTACATCGTCACAGTGCCCTGCATGGCCAGGAGCTCCTCTGGGTTCGGGGGTCGGTGCCGAAGGGAGAACGTACGCCACCCGCCTCACCATTCCCGCACGCCGGGTGAGCTGTGCCGCTCTCCGCCCCCGAGCCGGGACGATCATGCGACGGTACGACCACGGGCTCGACCTGTGGACGACGCGCCGCACCGACCCCGCCCGACCTGGCAGCATGGCGGAGTGACAGCAGCAACGCACTCCTCTCTCTTCCCTCGGGTCCCGGAGACCGCCGACGCGGTGCTCGACGGGCTCGACCCGGAGCAGCGCGAGGTCGCCACGGCCCTGCACGGACCGGTGTGCGTCCTCGCGGGCGCCGGCACCGGCAAGACCCGGGCGATCACCCACCGGATCGCGTACGGGGTCCGGGCGGGCGTGCTGCAGCCCGCGAGCGTGCTCGCCGTCACCTTCACCAACCGCGCCGCCGGCGAGATGCGCGGCCGGCTCCGCCAGCTCGGCGCGGGCGGCGTCCAGGCCCGCACCTTCCACTCGGCGGCGCTCCGGCAGCTCCAGTTCTTCTGGCCGAAAGCGATCGGTGGCCCGCTGCCCCGGCTGGTGGAGCGGAAGGTCCAGCTCGTCTCCGAGGCGGCGGCCCGCTGCCGGGTCCGGCTCGACCGGAACGAGCTGCGGGACGTCACCGCCGAGATCGAATGGGCCAAGGTCACCCAGACCGTGCCCGCCGACTACCCGGCGGCCGTCGCCCGCACCCGGCGCGACGCCCCGAGGGACCCGGCCGAGATCGGCCAGCTCTACGCGATGTACGAGCAGCTCAAGGGCGAGCGCTCGGTGATCGACTTCGAGGACGTGCTGCTGCTCACGGTCGGCATCCTCCAGGACCGGCACGACATCGCCGAGCAGATCCGCAGCCAGTACCAGCACTTCGTGGTCGACGAGTACCAGGACGTCTCCCCGCTCCAGCAGCGCCTCCTGGAGCTGTGGCTGGGGGAGCGGGACAGCCTCTGCGTGGTCGGCGACGCCAGCCAGACGATCTACTCCTTCACCGGCGCCACCCCCGACCACCTGCTGGACTTCCGCGCCCGGCACCCGCAGGCGACCGTGGTCAAGCTGGTCCGCGACTACCGCTCCACCCCCCAGGTCGTCCACCTCGCCAACGGCCTCCTCGACCAGGCCCGCGGCCGGGCAGCCGAGCACCGCCTGGAGCTGGTCTCGCAGCGCGAGCGCGGCCCCGAGCCGGTCTACACCGAGTACGGCGACGAGCCGGCGGAGGCCGAGGGCACCGCCCGCCGGGTCCGCGACCTGATCGCCGCGGGCGTCCCCGCCGGCGAGATCGCCGTCCTCTACCGGATCAACGCCCAGTCGGAGGTCTACGAACAGGCCCTCGCCGACGCCGGCGTCCCCTACCAGCTCCGCGGTGCCGAGCGCTTCTTCGAGCGCCAGGAGGTACGGGAGGCCGGCGCGGCCCTGCGCGGCGCGGCCCGCTTCGGGGCGAACGACACCCTCCTCGACGGCGCCGAGGACCTCCCGGCCCAGGTGCGGGCGGTGCTTTCCGGCCACGGCTGGAGCAGTCGGCCCCCGGCCGGCTCCGGCGCCGTCCGGGACCGCTGGGAGTCGCTCGCCGCCCTCGCCCGGCTCGCCGACGACTTCGCCGCCGCCCACCCCGGCGCCACCCTCTCCGATCTGGTCGCCGAGCTCGACGAGCGCGCCGCCGCCCAGCACGCCCCCACCGTCCAGGGCGTCACCCTCGCCTCCCTGCACGCCGCCAAGGGCCTGGAGTGGGACGCCGTCTTCCTGGTCGGCCTCACCGACGGCATGCTGCCGATCACCTACGCCAAGACGGACGAGCAGATCGAGGAGGAGCGCCGGCTGCTCTACGTCGGCGTCACCCGCGCCCGCGTCCACCTCACGCTGTCCTGGGCGCTCTCCCGCTCCCCGGGCGGCCGCCCGAACCGCGTCCCCAGCCGCTTCCTCAAGGGCCTGCGCCCCGGCTCCGGCAGCCGCGGCACCGGCTACGGCGCCGCCGGCGGCGGCATCGAGCGCGGCGGCTCCGGCCCGGCCGGCGAGGGAGCCCGGCGCCGCCCGCGCGGCCCCGTCCGCTGCCGGGTCTGCGGCACCACCCTCACCGAGGCCGGCGCGATGAAGCTGCTCCGCTGCGAGGACTGCCCCTCCGACATGGACGAGGGCCTGTACGAGCGGCTGCGCGACTGGCGCGCCGACCGGGCCCGGGAACTCGGCCAGCCCGCCTACTGCGTGTTCACCGACAAGACCCTCATGGCGATCGCCGAGCGGGTCCCCGGCTCCGGCGGCGAGCTCGCCGTGATCGCCGGCGTCGGTGCCCGCAAGCTGGACCGGTTCGGAGCCGACGTCCTCGCCATCTGCGCAGGTGAGGACCCGGGTGGAGAGGGTGCGGCGGAGCCGGAGGACGTCTGATCGAAACTCGTGGGAAAAATAGTTTGCGCACGCCCCGTCAAGCCCCATAGGTTCTTAACCACGCAACAGCGGCTTCTTATGAAGCCCTGTCTCGTGCTGTACTTGTCCAAATAAACATCGAGAGCCCGGCTCGCACCCGAGCTCTCCGAGACGCCGAGAGGAGGCGATTCCAGTGATCAGCAACATCAACGTCATCAGCAGCAATGTCGTCAGCAGCAAGTTCGACGCCGTCGTCAGCACCGCCAAAATGACCGATCGCTCGGTCGTCTCCACCTGCTCGCTCGGCCTCTCCGCCTTTGCGCTCCTTGGCAGCGGTCTGCCCGTCACCGGTCTGTCCGGTCGCGGCATGGCCGTCATCGAGCGCGACGAGCGACCGACCGAGGCACGGGTGGCTGAAGAGGGCAAGGCCGGAATCACGGCCTATGGCTTCGCGGCAGCCGGTGCCGGCAAGCAGCAGACGACGCACCACCACACGATGTGGGCCTTCCGTGGGCTCGAACCCTGGAGTGATCCAGCCTGACCTGATCAGGCCGGCGCCTTCAGGGCCGCGGAACCCCACCCGGGATCCGCGGCCCTTCTGTTTGTCCCCGAACGGGGACGACGGAGCGAAGGGGCCTCGGGACAAGAAACCCGGTACCAGCCGAAGACCCGGCCGACCGGCCGGAACGACCAGACGAGGAAAGACACCCGTGCAACTCGAAGCGCACGCCCCGTCCGTACCGCCTTCCGAAACGATCCCCCCGTCCGGCCCCACGGAGGACCACGCCTTGACCCCCCTGACATCGCTCACCGCGCTCGACGACGCCATCGAGAACCTGGGCGTCCCCGTCCCGTGCCGCGCCTACGACCCGGAGGTCTTCTTCGCCGAGTCCCCGGCCGACGTCGAGTACGCCAAGTCCCTCTGCAAGACCTGCCCGCTGGTCGCGGCCTGTCTCGCCGGCGCCAAGGAGCGCCGTGAGCCCTGGGGTGTCTGGGGCGGCGAGCTGTTCGTCCAGGGCGTCGTCGTCGCCCGCAAGCGGCCCCGCGGCCGTCCGCGCAAGAACCCGGTCGCGGCATGACCGCCCGCACCTGGGAGGCACCCCACAAGGCCCCCAGGCGTACCGGAACGATCGACCACCCCCTCACGCACGATCCCCAGAAGCAGGCCCCGATGACCACGCCCGCCACCGAGCCCATCCGCTCCGCCACCCCCGACTTCTCCACCGCCGGCGCCCCCGCGCTGCGTCAGAACAGGACCCGCGACATGCAACTCATCCCAGAAGCCCTGGCCCGTGCCCATATGCACGAGCGACAGCGTGAGGCCGACGCGGAACGTCAGGCCGTGCGCCTGATCGCCGCCCGGCGTATGCAGCGCCGCGCCGAGCGCGTCTCGCTGCGCGCCCGCCGCGCGCTGGCCATGGCCGTCATGCACTGAGCGCCCCACCAGGCATCCCCGCAGGGGCCGGTCCGAACGGACCGGCCCCCGCGGTGCGTTGCCCCGCCGCGGGCGCCCCGCCGGGCTATCGTCACGAGGATGAACGAGCCCCGCGCCGCGGAGGAGCCCGTGGCCTGCGCACGCTGCGGCAGGACCGCCGACACCCTCCCGATCACCTGGACCTGCTCCGTCGAGAACGGCCGCCGCCAGTACTTCTGCGAGGAATGCGCCCGCGCCAACCTCCGCGCCATCGAAGGCCGCCTCGACTCCGCCTGGTGGTGAGCCCGGCCCTCAGCCCTCCGGGTCGAAGCCGGGCAGCCACGCGGACAGCTCGTCCCGCAGCCGGACCGTCGCGTTCAACTGGCACAGCACCCCGATGGTGGAGAGCGTCACCCGGTGGATCAGCAGATACGAGGGCGGCAGGTTCAGCTGCCGCCCCAGCTGGTGCGCGGGCGAGCGCGGATCGGCGATCCGGGCCGCCTGCGTCCGCATCCAGCCCCGGGTGAAGACGAAGGACTCCGCCTCCGCCGGCTCGATGATCGGCAGCAGGTACTCCAGGACCTCCTCCGGATCGAGCGCCACCGAATCCTTGACGAAGCCCTCCTCCCGCAGCAGCTCGTACACCGGCTCCGCCTCGCCGGCCAGCGTCATCCGCAGACAGGTCCCGATCACCTCCGGAAGCCCGCCCGGCAGCCGGTCCACCGTGCCGAAGTCCAGCACCCCGAGCCGCCACCCCGCCGGATCGTCCGACCCGTCCGCGGCCGGCAGCAGCCGGAAGTTCCCCGGATGCGGATCCGCGTGCAGCAGCCCCGTCCGGGCCGGACCCGAGAACAGGAACCGGGCCAGCAGCTGCCCGGCCCGGTCCCGCTGCTCCTGCCCGCCGTCCGCGATCACCTCCGCCAGCGGGACCCCGTCCATCCACTCGGTCACCAGCACCTGCTCCGCCTGGTGCACCACACCCGGCACCACCACGTCCGGATCGTCCGCGAAGACCTCGGCGTGCGCCCGCTGCGCCCCCGCCTCCAGCGCGTAGTCCAGCTCCTCCGTCACCCGCTCCCGCAGCTCCGTGATGAGCGGCTTCACCTCGATCCCCGGCACCAGCGGCCCCAGCAGCCGGGCGAACCGGCTCAACTGCGCCAGGTCCGACAGCAGGGCCTCCCCGGCGCCCGGGTACTGCACCTTCACCGCGACCTCACGCCCGTCGTGCCAGACCGCCCGGTGCACCTGCCCGATCGACGCGGCCGCCGCCGGCTTGTCCTCGAACTCCAGGAACAGCTCCCGCCACTGGGCCCCGAGCCGCTCCTCCAGGACCCCGTGCACCGTGCGCACCGGCATCGGCGGCGCCGCCTCCTGAAGCTTCGTCAGCGCCGCCCGGTACGGGCCGGCGATCTCCTCCGGCAGCGCCGACTCGAACACCGACAGCGCCTGGCCGAACTTCATGGCCCCGCCCTTGAGCTCCCCGAGCACCTTGAACAGCTGCTCCGCCGTGCGCTCTTGGAGCTCCCGGGCGACGAACTCGGCGGACTTCCCGCCGATCCGCTTGCCCAGGCCCCAGGTCGCGCGGCCCGCGAAGCCCAGCGGCAACGCGGCCAACCTGGCGGTCCGGGTGACCGCCTTCCGGGGAAGATCAGACATGCGCCCCTCCAAATCCCAGACTGCCGTGCCGCGCAGGGCTGCGCCCCGCCATTGTGGACCGCGCCTCCCCGGCTGCCGAGGCGCCCACCCCCACCCTCCCGCGCGCGGCCCCGCAGGGACAGGCCGGGTGCGGCACCAGCCGCTCGGACCGCCAACCCAGCGTCGGAGCCACCGCCTCCCAGCGGGTCCCGGTGCTCGCCGGCAGCTCCCCGTCCAGGAAGGCCAGCGCGTGCGCCGCGGCGAGCCCCGCCACCGCCGCAGCCAGCGCCACGTCACAGGCCGGCAGCGGATGCGGCGCCCCCGAACGCCACTGCGCGAGCAGCCGCGGCCACTCCGGATCCCGGTCCACCGCCTCCTCCTGGAGGCACCGGGCGCACGCCGTCCCGCCCGGCAGCACCAGCGGCCCCACCAGACCCGTCGCCTCCAGCACCCCCGCGTACAGCTGCGGGACCCCCGCCGCCGTCCACGGCTCGGCCGCCACCGGATCCGGCCACAGCACCCCGAGACCGTCCCGGGGCGTCACCAGCACGAGCGACACCGGCACCTCGTCGTCCCCGTCACCCGCCCCCGTCCGCGTGCCCCTCCGCCGGGGCGAGACCGGACCGCGCGCCCAGCGGCCCACCAGCCGCCGCACCGCCGCGAGCCGCCGCTCGCCGACCACATCGGCCGGCAGCCCGCCCGGCGCCGTGTCCCACGGCTCCACCCGGCCCCGGTCCGCCACCTCCACCGTCCCGACGCCCGCCGCCGCGAGCAGCGCCGCCACCGAAGCGCCCACCCTCCCGGCGCCCCGCACCACCACGCGCCGCTCCCGGCGAGCGGCCAGCGTCCGCAGCGCCCCGTCCGGCTCCGGGCACACCACCGACAGCGCGGCCAGATCCGCCCGCAGCGGATCCAGCGCCGTGTCCACCGCCCCCGCGGCGGGACCCGCCCGCCCCGGCCGCCCGGCCCCGGCCTCCACCAGGAGCCCCGCCGCCGCGAGCCGCGCGAGCAAAGCGTCGAGCCGCCCCTCCGGCAGCCCCAGCTCCGCCGCCTCCCGCCGCAGCAGCGCGGTCCCCCGCGTCCCGTCCATCAGCCCGAGCAGCCGGCCCGTCGCCGCGTCCACCGGGTCCAGCACCACCGCGTGCGCCGGCGTCACCCCGTACTGCACGCAGGTCAGACTCCGCCACGCCCGGCGCAGTGCCGGCTTCACCATCGGATGCATCTCCGCCCCCGTCCGCTCCCGGATCTCCCCGTGTCTTCTCCCGGAACCAGGCTGCACGACGGCGCGGAACGGCGCGGAAAGTTATCCACAGGCCCGCCCGAAAGTCATACGGGCGGAAAGTCGTGTAGGTCATACACAGGCGATTCCGGGGGACGGGCCCGGTACCGTCGAGGACGTGCCAGTCGAGATCCGCAGGAGCGCCCGCCGCACCCGTTCCGTCTCCGCGTACCGCGACGGGGACCGCACCATCGTCCTCATCCCGGCCCGGATGTCGGAGGCCGAGGAGCGCCGCTGGGTCGGGGTGATGCTGGAGAAGCTCGCCGCGAAGGAGAAGGACAAGGAGCGCCGCGCCACCCGCGGCGACGCCGAGCTGGCCGAGCGCGCCGACCGTCTCTCCGCCCGCTACCTCGACGGGAAGGCCCGCCCCGATTCTGTGCGCTGGGTCACCAACCAGAACAGCCGCTGGGGATCCTGCACCCCCGCCGAGGGCTCCATCCGGCTCTCCCACCGCCTCCAGCCCATGCCCGAGTACGTCGTCGACTACGTCCTCCTGCACGAGCTCGCGCACCTCCTCGTCCCCGGCCACGGCCCCGATTTCTGGCGGCTCTTGGAGGCGTACCCGCGGACCGAGCGGGCTCGCGGCTACCTCGAAGGAGTGGTCGCCGCGGCCCGCCTCCCACACCCTCCGGACGGGGATCCCGCGGCCTGAGGCCAGATTTCCCGATTCCGTACCGGAACCGCCCCGCCCTGTCTGAATGTCGTTCCCAGCGGTTAGCCTGACGCGAGTCATTCGCCATCGGGATGGGGGACGGTCGTTACGCATGGCCAGGGAATTCCAACGCGGCCACAAGGCCAAGATCAGTGATCTGACCGCCGGTACCGATCTGTACGTGGGCGTGCAGATCGCGGCGCCCGGACTCACCTTCGACATCAGTTGCTTCGGGCTCGACGCCGACGAGCGCCTCTCGGACGACCGGTACTTCGTCTTCTTCAACCAGCCGAAGTCGCCCGAGGAGTCCATCCAGCTGCTCGGGGCGCAGTCCGGGGACACCGAGTCCTTCCGCGTCACCCTCGACCGGATCCCCCCGCAGATCCACAAGCTGGCCTTCACCGCCACCATCGACGGCAACGGCCAGATGTCCCAGGTCGGGCCCGGCTGGATCCGGATCGTCGCCGGCGGCGAGGAGGTCGCCCGCTACGCCTTCACCGGTGCCGAGTTCTCCACCGAGCGCGCGGTCATGCTCGGCGACTTCTACCTGAAGGACGTGTGGCGGTTCGCCGCCGTCGGCCAGGGCTTCGACGGCGGCCTGGAGGCGCTGCTGCGGAACTTCGGCGGCGAGGTCCTGGAGGAGGAGCAGCCCGCGGCCCAGCCGCCCGCCGCCCCCCAGCAGGCCGCCCCGGCCTTCGGCGCCCCCGCCCAGGCCGCGGCGCCCCCGGCCTTCGGCGCTCCCGCCGCCCCGGCCCCGGCTCCCGCCCCCGGCTACGGCGCTCCGCAGCCCGGCTACGGCGCCCAGCCGCCGACCCCGCCGCCCGCACCGCAGCCCGTGCACACCCAGCCGACCATGGTCGCGCCGCTCGCCCCCGCCCCGGTGCCGCCGCCGCCCCCCGCGCCGGCCGCCCCCGCGCCGTACGGGCAGACCCCGCCGCACGGCGCTCCCTACGGTCAGATCCCGGGCCAGACCCCGCCGCACGGCGCCCCCTACGGGCAGCAGCCGCCGCAGGCCCCGTACGGCCAGCAGCCCGGCTACGGCCAGCCCGCCCCCTACGGCCAGCAGCCCGGCATGCCCCCGGGCATGCCGCCCCAGGGCGTGCCGCAGGGCGCCCCCGCGGCCGGCGCCGGACTCGCCGCCGCGCTCGCACCGTTCAAGGAGACCGCCACCGGCGCCCGCTGGACCCCGCAGAACCAGCAGCTCATGCGGGTGGACCTGGCCATGGGCGGCACCCCCGTCCTCGCCCGCCAGGGCTCCATGGTCATGTACCAGGGCAAGGTCGACTTCTCCTACAAGGGCGCGGGCTTCGCCGGCCGGATCGTCGGCAACGCCACCGGCCAGGAGATGCAGCTCATGCGCTGCACCGGCCGCGGCCAGGTCTTCCTCGCCGAGAACGGCGCCCATCTGCACCCGATCGAGCTCCAGGGCGACGCCATCTGCGTCTCCGCGGAGAACGTGCTCGCCTTCGACGAGTCGCTGCAGTACGAGGTCCGCCGCATCGAGGGCCACGGCATTCCCGGCGGCGCCCTCTTCACCATGCAGTTCCAGGGCACCGGCACCGTGATCGTCAAGACCCACGGCGTCCCCGTGGTCCTGCCCGTCACGCCGACGACCTTCGCCGACTGCAACGCGGTCGTCGCCTGGTCCGCCGCCTCGCAGGTCATCCTCTCCAGCCAGGTCCGGCTCCGGCGCAACGCCTTCCCCGGCCACAGCGGGGAGACCGTGAACCTCCAGTTCCGGGGCGCCCCCGGAAACTTCATCGTCGTCCAGCCGTACGAGGTCTGAGGGAGCCCGACACCATGAACCAGCAGCTCGCGGGCTATGCCCCGACCCCCATCGCGGCCCGCATGGAGAACCACGGCCGCACCATGCTCAAGGTCGCGATGGCCTCCGGCCAGGACCTCTACGCCCGGACCGGCTCGATGGTCGCCTACGAGGGCTTCATCAGCTACGAGCCCAACCCGCCCGCCGTCCGCCAGGTCGCCAAGGAGTGGGCCACCGGCGAGGGCGCGCCGATCATGAAGTGCGCCGGCGACGGCCTGCTCTACCTCGCCGACTACGGCGCCGACGTCGTCGTGATCAACCTCCAGAACGACGCGATCTCGGTCAACGGCAGCAACCTCCTCGCCTTCGACGCCCACCTCCAGTGGGGCGTCGAGCGGGTCAAGGGCCTCGCCAAGTTCGCCGGCCAGGGCCTGTTCAACGTGGGGATCGCCGGCACCGGCTGGGTCGCGCTCACCTCGCGCGGCACCCCGATCGTCGTCGACTGCGGCCGCGGCGAGGACGAGACCTACGTCGACCCCGACGCGCTCGTCGCCTGGTCGCCGGCGCTCAAGGTCAAGGGCAAGCGCAGCTTCAAGGCGTCCTCCCTCATCGGGCGGGGCAGCGGCGAGGCATACCAGATGGCCTTCTCGGGCCAGGGCATCGTCGTCGTACAGCCCAGCGAGGACAGCAGCGACCGCCTGCGGGTCCGGGGCTGAGGGGGAGCGAGAACACATCATGCAGAGCCCGCTTTTCAACCACGCCGAGCAGCAGAGCCAGGAGCGGTACGTCGTCCAGAACCCGCAGCTCCTGCGGGTCAGCCTCACCGGCCACGACGACATCCTGGCCCGCAAGGGCGCCATGGTCGCCTACCAGGGCCTCGTCGACTTCGACGGCGAGTACCAGAGCAGCAGCCAGCGGCAGGCCCGCGCCCGCACCGGCGAGGGCCTCGACCTGATGCGCTGCTCCGGCCAGGGCACGGTCTACTTCGCCAACCTCGCCCAGTACATCCACGTCGTCGAGGTCGACCACGAGGGCCTCACCGTCGACAGCGCCTACGTCCTCGCGCTCGACACGAGCCTCCACACCGAGGTCATCGCGGTCGACAGCCAGTACGGGGTCTCCGGCACCGGCAAGTACCAGCTCAACATCACCGGCCGGGGCAAGGTCGCCCTGATGACCTCGGGCCAGCCGCTGATGCTCCAGGTCACCCCGGAGAAGTACGTCAGCGCCGACGCGGACGCGATCGTCGCCTGGTCCACTTCGCTGCGGGTCCAGATGCAGGCCCAGACGCACAACAGCAGCGTCCGCAGCCGCCGCGGCAGCACCGGCGAGGGCTGGGAGCTCAGCTTCCTCGGGCAGGGCTTCGCCCTCGTCCAGCCCAGCGAGGTCATGCCGCCGCAGAACGCGGCGATCGGCCAGGGCGCCGCCGCCCAGTTCGGCGTCGGCCAGCACGGCGCCCACGCCCAGAACCAGAACAACGCCTGGAACTGACGCACCACGCGCGGACGCGTGAGAGGGCCCCCGGAGGAGATCCGGGGGCCCTCTCACGTCCGCGGGCGTCACAGGCGGGCCAGCGTGCCCTCCACCAGCCGCACCACCGAGGTGTCCGCCACGGCGGCCACCTCGTCGTACGCGAACCACCTCAGGTCCAGCGACTCCTCGCTGATCCGCTCGACCCCGTCCGCCGGGGCCAGCGCCGCGTACTGCACGTCGAGGTGCCAGTGGCAGGGCGCCGGGATCGCATGCCGGTCCAGCCGCACCGGACCGCCGGGGAGCAGCGTCAGACCGCCGACGCCCGACTCCTCCGCCGCCTCGCGCAGCGCAGCCGCCTCGACCGTCGCATCACCCTCCTCGCAGTGGCCGCCCATCTGCAGCCACATGCCGAGCTTCTTGTGGAGGGTGAGCAGCACCCGCCCGCGCGTGGGGTCGATCACCAGCGCGCTGCTGGTGAGGTGACCGGCCGCGCACGGCTTGTACATGCCGTCCGGATGGGTCGCCAGGTGCTCCAGGTACAGATCGCGCAGCTCGGGCTGGCCCTCGTACCCCTTGAGGACGAGGACCGCGTCGTCGTGCAGGGTCACTTCTTCTCGTCCCCGTCCCCGTCCCCGTCCTTCGGGTCGCGGTCGCCCTTGGCGGCCTCGCCGAGCATCTTGTCCAGCTCGGAGAAGTCCAGGTGCTCGCGGTGGACGAAGCCGTCCGGGTCGTCCAGGTCGGTCGCCGTCGGCAGCATGTCCGGGTGCTCCCACAGGCCGTCGCGGCCGTCGACCCCGCGCGCGTCGGTGAGCGAGGCCCACAGCCGGGAGGCGTCCCGCAGCCGGCGGGGGCGCAGCTCCAGGCCGATCAGGGTGGCGAAGGTCTGCTCCGCCGGGCCACCGGTGGCCCGGCGCCGGCGCAGCGTCTCGCGCAGCGCGTCCGCCGAGGTCAGCCGGGACTTGGCGGCCTCGTGGACCACCGCGTCCACCCAGCCCTCGACCAGCGCGAGCGCCGTCTCCAGACGGGCCAGGGCGGCCTTCTGCTCGGGCGTGTCCTGCGGCTGGAACATGCCGGACTGGAGCGCTTCCTGAAGCTGCTCGGGGTGGGTCGGGTCGAGCTGGGAGACGGCCTCCTCCAGCTTCGAGGTGTCGACCTTGATCCCGCGCGCGTAGCTCTCGACGGCACCGAAGAGGTGCGCCCGCAGCCACGGCACGTGGGCGAAGAGACGCTGGTGGGCGGCCTCGCGGAGGGCCAGGTAGAGCCGGACCTCGTCGGAGGGCACGCTCAGGTCCTTGCCGAACGACGCCACGTTCAGCGGGAGCAGCGCGGCGCGGCCGGCCGGGCCGAGCGGCAGGCCGACGTCGGTCGAGCCGACGACCTCGCCCGCGAGCGCGCCGATGGCCTGCCCGATCTGCTGGCCGAACATGGCGCCGCCCATCGACCGCATCATGCCGATCAGCGGGCCGGCCATGGCCTGCATCTCCTGCGGCAGGACATCGCCCATGGCGGTGCCGACCCGCTCGGCGACCGGGTCCACCAGCTCCTTCCACGCCGGGAGGGTCGCCTCGACCCACTCCGCGCGGCTCCACGCCACCGCCGTGTTCGCCCCGGAGGGCAGCGAGGTGACCTGGTCGAGCCACAGGTCGGCGAGGCGGACCGCCTCCTCGACGGCGGACTTCTCGGCCGGGCCCACGCTGGCGTCCTTGACGCCGTCGGCGGTGCCCTGCGCGACCACCTGGCGGGCGATCTGCTTGGCCATGTCCCAGTTCACGGGACCGCCCTCGTAGCTCAGCATCTGTCCGAGCTGCTGGAAGGCCGCGCCCAGGTCCGTCGGGTTCATCGCCCCGAACATCGCCGCGAACGGATTGTCCGCGCCACCCTGGCCGCCGCCCATGCCGGGCAGGCCGCCGAACCCGAACGGGTTCGCCCCGAACGGGCTGCCGGACCCCTGGCCACCTCCGGTGGGGTCCTTCTTCTTGCCTTCGTCGCCGTCCTCCGGCTCCTCCGGCGGAAGGCCGAATCCGAATGGGGTGTCACTCACAGGTTTCCTCGGCTCCTAGGGCCACCGGCTTCTGCCGGCGGCGACTGCCCACTGCACCACACCAGCGTAGACATCCGGGTCGGATATGGGCTCAAGTCTCCGCCGGGCCGTGCCCTGCGGCAGGATGGACGCCACCTGGTACGTACGCGTCATCCCCGCACGTACTGAAGACAACCACTGGAGTCGGTCGGTGAGTTCCCCAGATCCGCAGGTTCGCGGAGCGCGAAACCACTCAACCCGGTCCGCCGTGCGCGGCCCCGTCGTCGCCGTCACCGGCGCCGCCACGGGTGTCGGAGCCCTGCTGACCAGGCGTCTCGCCGATTCGGAGGAGATCCGGCAGGTCGTCGCCATCGACGAGCGGCGCGGCGAGGTGGCGGAGGCGACCTGGCATGTCCTCGACGTGCGGGATCCGGCCATCGCGGAGAAGCTGCGGGGGGCCGACGTCGTCGTGCACCTCGCCGTCGACCTGGACCTGGAGACGGACTCCGCCGCCCGGACGGCCTACAACGTGCGCGGCACGCAGACGGTCCTCACGGCCGCCGCGGCGGCCGGCGTCCACCGGGTCGTCCTGTGCACCTCGACCATGGTCTACGGCGCCCTGCCCGACAACGACATCCCGCTCTCCGAGGACGCCGAGCTGCGGGCCACCGCCGAGGCCACCGGCGTCGGCGACCTGCTGGAGATCGAGCGGCTCGGCCGCCGCGGCTCCCGCGCCCACCCCGGCCTCAACGTGACCGTGGTCCGCCCGGCCGTCCTCGTCGGCGGTACGGACACGGCGCTGACCCGCTACTTCGAGTCGCCCCGCCTCCTGGTCGTCGCCGGATCACGCCCCACCTGGCAGTTCTGCCACGTGGAGGACCTGGTCAGCGCCCTGGAGTACGCGGCCCTGGAGAAGGTCGACGGCGAGTTCGCGGTCGGCTGCGAGGGCTGGCTGGAGCAGGAGGAGGTCGAGGAGCTCTCCGGGATCCGCCGCATGGAGCTGCCCTCGGCGGTCGCCCTCGGGGCCGCGGCCCGGCTGCACCGGATCGGCCTCACCCCCTCCCCGGCCGGGGACCTCGCCTACACCATGCACCCCTGGGTGGTCAGCGTCGGCCGGCTCCACGACGCCGGCTGGCGCCCGCGGTGGACCAACGAGGAGGTCCTCGCGGCACTCCTGGAGGAGGTCCAGGGCCGGCACACGGTCGCGGGCCGCCGGCTGGGCCGCAAGGACGCCACGGCGGCGGGCGCCGCGGGAGCCACGGTGGCCCTCCTGGGCACCGCGGCCCTGGTGCGGCAGATGAGGAAGCGGCGCGGCCTGTAGGACCCTCCTACGGAGGGTCCCGGTCCACCGGTCGAAAGCGCTATTCCGGGATGTCGGCGGCGTGCGGCACCATGGACGGCATGACCACGACGCACGACCACCCGGGTGAGCAGGCCGCGGACGACCCGATCAAGCTGCTCGCCATCCGCGACACCCCGCTCTCGGTCGACGAGGTCTTCCGGGCCGTCGGCGACGAGGCCGCGGGCGGGACGACCCTGTTCGTCGGCACCGTGCGCAACCACGACGGCGGCGCCGACGTCGACAGGCTGGGCTACTCCTGCCACCCGAGCGCCGAGGACGAGATGCGCCGGGTCGCCGAGAAGGTCGTGGCGAACTACCCGGTCCGCGCCCTGGCGGCCGTCCACCGCGTCGGCGACCTCGCGGTGGGTGACCTGGCGGTCGTCGTGGCCGTCTCCTGCCCGCACCGCGGCGAGGCGTTCGAGGCGTGCCGCAAGCTGATCGACGACCTCAAGCACGAGGTCCCCATCTGGAAGCACCAGACCTTCTCGGACGGCACCGAGGAGTGGGTCGGCGCCTGCTGAACGCCCACCCCGAGACTGGGGGTCCCCCGGACGAAGTCTGGGGGAGGGTCGGCGCCTGCTGAGCGGCCACCCCTGGGCTGCCCGATCCTGGCAAGGCGACGCGCCGACACGGCGTAGCCGAACGCCCGATTTGCGTAACCGGCCCCCAGGCCCGAGCGTTGTTGGCACAGATGAATAATCTGCTGATCAACTCACTGGGGATGGGAGGTCGGGATGGCAGCGCTGGCCTGGTTGCTGATTCCGCTTTTCGCAGTCGTCGGAGCGGCGATATGGGGAAGCTGGGTCCAGAGGAGCAAGACCATAGGTGACGTGGCCGAGCTCGCCGGCTATGCCCGCTTCAGGGACGCCATGGAGCGCACCCACCCCACCGCACCCGATTCCGCCCCGCTCCGCCCGGTCCCCGAACCGGCCCCCGCCGAGTCCTGACGGCCGGATCGCCGTCCGGCGGACGGACCGCCCCTGGGGTGCGCGCACAGGCGAGTCCCGTACTGTCGTTCCATGCCACGCCGCACCGCGACGATGCTCGCCTCCACCCTGGTCCTGATCTGCCTGCTCATCGCCGGCGTCCTGATCCCGGTGCCGTACTCGGAGATGAGCCCCGGACCCACGGTCAACACGCTGGGCGAGGCCCGCGGCGAGCCGGTGCTCCAGATCTCCGGCCGCAAGACGTACCCGACCGACGGCCACCTCAACATGACCACGGTCAGGGTCACCAGCGCGGACTACAAGATGAACGCCGTCGAGGCGGTCTACGGCTGGCTCGCGCACGACAACGTGATCGTGCCGCACGACACCCTCTACCCGGACGGGAAGACGGAGGAGGAGTCGAGCCAGGAGAACGCCGAGGAGTTCAGCCAGTCGCAGGAGAGCGCCAAGGTCGCGGCCCTCGACGAGCTCGGCATCCCCTTCACCACCCGCGTCGTCGTCGCCTCCGTGGTGAAGGACTCCCCGGCGGAGGGCACCCTCCACGCCGGTGACGTCATCAAGGCCGTCGACGGGGTGGCGGTCACGAAGCCGGCCGACGTCGCCGCCCAGGTCACGAAGCGCAAGCCCGGTGACCGGGTCGAGTTCACCATCGTCCCGGCGAAGGAGGCGGCGGCCGCCGAGAAGGCGCACAAGGAGGCCACCGTCACCCGGAAGGTGGCCATCACCACGGTGAAGTCCGAGGAGGGCGACCGGGCGATCGTCGGCATCCAGGCCGGCACCGACCACGCGTTCCCGTTCACCATCGACATCAAGCTGGCCGACGTCGGCGGCCCCAGCGCCGGCCTGATGTTCGCCCTCGGCATCGTCGACAAGCTGACCCCGGAGAGCCTGACCGGCGGCCGGTTCGTCGCCGGCACCGGCACCATCGACGACGATGGCAAGGTCGGCCCGATCGGCGGCATCCAGATGAAGCTGGTCGGCGCGCGGAACGCGGGCGCCGAGTACTTCCTCACGCCGGCCGACAACTGCGCCACCGCCGCCGGGGACACGCCCGACGGGCTCACCCTGATCAAGGTCGACACCATCGACGACGCGACCGCGTCGCTGGAGAAGCTCCGCAAGGGCGACACTGCGACCCTGCCCACCTGCGCGAAGGGCTGAGCACGAGGGCCGGTACGGGACCCCGCCCGGGGCCCCGTACCCGTACCGCTCAGCCCTCGAAGGTCGCGGCCAGCGCGTCGGCGAGACCCGGCACCAGGTCGGGGCCGGTCAGCACCTCGGTCGGCGAGTCCTTCTCGCGCAGCCGGATCGCCGCCTCCCGGGCCCCGGTCCGCAGCACGGCCACCGTCATGCGGACCTCCTGGCGGTCCGGGTGCCGGGCCACCCACTTGTTCAGCGCGGCGCCGCTCAGGTCCTTGGGGACCTGCGTCTCCGCCGAGGGCGGCAGCATCAGCCGCTCCACCGTCAGGGCGCAGCCGGCGACCCCGTCCGGCCAGGCGATGGTGCCGAGGAACTCGTCCAGCGGCTTGCCCGCGGGGATCTCCTCCTGCTCGATCGGGGTGTACGCGGTGGTGTCCTCGCCGAGCTTCAGCGAGGGCGCCTGGGCCCGCAGCCGGGCGGTGTCGACGAGGGCGAAGAGGCGGGCGGGGCGGTCCCAGCCGAGACCCGAGGCGTACTCGTCGATCTCGAGCACCGCGCGGGTGAGGGGACTGGAGGCCATCGGCGGGCCCGAGGGGGAAAGGTTGGACATGACCAATATCCTGCCTCCTCTTCCCCCGGAGACGGGAACTAGGTAAAGCCTCAGTAAGTTGCACCAGTGGGCTCTACGATCGCGGGGCCCGCTTTCCGACGCATCAACACCGAGGGGCGCACGTTGGCTTTCCAGATGCCTGACCGTGGCGGAGGCCCGTCCGGGCCAAGGATCAGAGTCGGCCGGCCGTCCCGGCGGGCCCGCACCCTGCTGATGACACTCGGCGTGCTGGCCGTCCTGGCCATGGCGTTCGTGATGTTCGCAGGGTTCTGGACGGACTGGCTCTGGTACCGCTCGGTCAACTACTCGTCCGTGTTCACCACCACCCTGTGGACCAAGATCGGGCTGTTCGCGGTCTTCGGCCTGCTCATGGCCCTCGTCGTCGGCCTCAACATCTGGCTGGCGTACCGGCTGCGGCCGCCGCTCAGCGCCATGTCGCTGGAGCAGCAGAGCCTCGACCGGTACCGGATGGGCGTCGCCCCCTTCAAGAAGTGGGTGCTGCTCGCGGTCACCGCCCTCGTGGGCCTGATCGCCGGCGCCTCCGCCTCGGGTCAGTGGCGCACCTGGCTCATGTGGATCAACGGCGTCGACTTCGGCGAGAAGGACTCCCAGTTCGGCAAGGACGTCTCGTTCTACGCCTTCGACCTGCCCTGGTACCGCTTCCTGCTGGCCTTCGGCTTCGCCGCCGTGGTGCTCTCCCTGATCGCCGCGGCGATCACGCACTACCTGTACGGCGGACTGCGGGTCACGAGCCCCGGCGCCCGCGCCACGGCCGCGGCCACCGGCCACCTCTCGGTGCTGCTCGGCGTCTTCGTCGCCCTGAAGGCCGTGGCGTACTGGCTCGACCGGTACGGCCTGGCGGTGAAGTCCAGCGACTTCAAGGCCACCGGCAACTGGACGGGCCTGCGCTTCGTCGACGCCAACGCCTATCTGCCGGCCAAGACGATCCTCTTCTGCATCGCCGTCATCTGCGCCCTGCTCTTCTTCGCCACCCTGTGGCGCCGCACCTGGCAGCTGCCGGTCATCGGCTTCGGCCTGATGGTGCTCTCCGCGGTGCTGATCGGCGGCCTGTACCCGGCGATCGTGCAGAAGTTCCAGGTCCAGCCGAACGAGCAGGCCAAGGAAGCCCCGTACATCCAGAAGAACATCGACGCGACCCGCAAGGCGTACGCGATCGACGAGACCAAGCTGGAGAACTACTCGGGCAAGTCGACGGTCAAGGCCAAGGACAAGCTGCGCGCGGACGCCGACACGGCGGCCGCCTACCGCGTCCTCGACCCCAACATCGTCTCGCCGACCTTCCAGCAGCTGGAGCAGAAGCGGAAGTACTACCAGTTCCCGACGACGCTCGACGTGGACCGCTACAAGGGCCAGGACGTCGTCATCGGTCTGCGCGAGCTGAACATCCGCGGCATCCCGAAGCGGAACTGGATCAACGACCACTTCACGTACACCCACGGCTACGGCGCCATCATGGCCCGCGGCACGCAGGTCGACGCCAACGGCTCCCCGGTCTTCACCGAGTCGGGCCTCCCGACCACCGGTGAGCTCGGGAAGTACGAGCAGAAGATCTACTACGGCGAGAAGACCGACCAGTACTCGATCGTGGGCGGCCCCCAGAAGGAGCTGGACTACGAGGAGAACGGCGAGAAGACCACCAGCTACGAGGGCAAGAGCGGCGTCAGCCTGGAGAACGCCTTCAACCGCGCCGCGTACGCGGTGGCCTTCAGCGAGCCGCAGATCCTCTACTCCGGAGCCATCGGCGACGGCTCGCGGATCCTGTACAACCGCACGCCGAAGCAGCGCGTCGAGGCCGTCGCCCCCTGGCTGACGATCGACGGCGACGCCTACCCGGCGGTCGTGAACAACCGGATCCAGTGGATCGTCGACGCCTACACGACCACCAACGGCTACCCGTACGCCTCGCGGACCACGCTCGGCGACACCACGGCCGACTCGCTGACCGTCGGCAACCAGCAGCGCGCCGTCGTCGCCCAGCAGAACCAGGTCAACTACATCCGCAACTCGGTGAAGGCCACGGTCGACGCCTACGACGGCACGGTCAGCCTCTACCAGTGGGACACCGAGGACCCGGTCCTCAAGACCTGGATGAAGGCGTTCCCCGGCACGGTGAAGGCCAAGGCGGACATCGACGCGGACCTCCTGGAGCACCTGCGCTACCCGCAGGACATGTTCAAGGTCCAGCGCGAGCTGCTGACCCGCTACCACGTCACCGACCCGGCCCAGTTCTACAGCGGCTCGGACGCCTGGCAGGTGCCGAACGACCCGACCAACAAGGACAACGTGGCCGTGCCGCCGTACTACCTGAGCATGAAGATGCCCGGGGACACGGCGCAGCGCTTCTCGCTGACCACGACGTTCACCCCCAACGGGCGGCCCAACCTGGGCGGCTTCATGGCGGTCGACGCCGATGCCACCAGCAAGGAGTACGGCCGGCTGAGACTCCTCAGGGTCACCGAGGACGTGCCGGGACCGGCGCAGGTGCAGAGCAAGCTCAACAGCCTCCCCGACGTCGCCACCTTCGTCCGCGACATGAGGGGCGCCGACTCGGACATCCAGTACGGCAACCTGCTCACCGTGCCCCTCGACGGCGGGTTCCTGTACGTCGAGCCGGTCTACGCCCAGGGGCGGAACGCGCTCTATCCGCTCCTGAAGAAGGTCGCGGTGTCGTACGTGGACGCCGACCAGCCGGACGGCGACACCACCAAGGACACCACGGTGTTCGAGAACAACCTCACGGACGCCCTCAACGCGGTCTTCGGGGTGGAGGGCACGACCCCGCCGACCACGCCGCCGGGCACCGATCAGCCGCCGACCACACCGCAGCCGCCGGCCTCGGCGGACGCGGCGCTGAAGCAGGCCATCGCGGACGCCCAGAAGGCGTACGACGCGGGCGAGGCGGCCCTCGCGAAGGGCGACTGGGCGGCCTACGGCAAGGCCCAGGAGGACCTCCAGGACGCCCTGGAGAAGGCCGCCGAGGCCGGGGCCAAGATCAAGCCCCAGGAGGGTTCCGGCAGCTGACCTGCGGGATTCACCCCGCGTCGTGATAGTGTTACTTCATCGACGCGGGGTGGAGCAGCTCGGTAGCTCGCTGGGCTCATAACCCAGAGGTCGCAGGTTCAAATCCTGTCCCCGCTACTGACACGAGGGCTCGGATCCATAAGGATCCGGGCCCTCGTCGCGTGTCGAGGTGACTGGGGACACCGAAGGGCGGTACGGAAGGGGCGAGTTGAGGCGTCTCGTGTTTGACTTGTCTCTCTGTGGGCATGTCGACAAAACGCTGAGGTGACCTCAAGGGCTGCGGTATACCGGGTGTGCGCGGGTTGCGGGTGGTGCGACGATGGTATTTATGGGGGACAGGGCAACTCTGTTGGAGACAGGGCGGTTTGTGCAGCGGCACGCCAGAAGTGCCGCGGACGAGATCATCGAGGCCGTGCCGGCCGTCGGTGCGGTCGTCGACACCGCCGCCGCCGTCTCCGGACCCCTCCCGGACGCCGGCCCCGAGACCGAGGCCGAGACCGAGGCGGAGACCGAAGGCCGGCACCGGAAGGCCGCCGAGCGCGGAGACACCGACGCCATGAGCGCCCTCGGCGCACTGCTGCTGCGCCGCGGCGACCTCGACGGCGCCGAGCCCTATCTGCGCGGCGCCACCGCGGAGGGCGACCGCGCCGCCGCCAACAACCTGGGCGTCCTCCTCCACCAGCGCGGCTACCCCGACGAGGCCGCCGGCTGGTGGCGCGTCGCCGCCGTCGCCGGCTCCGCCCCGGCCGCGCACGCGCTCGGCCGTCACCACCGCGAGCGCGGCGACGAGCCCGCCGCGGAGTACTGGCTCCGCCAGGCCGCCGAACAGGGCCACGCGCTGGGCGCGTACGCCCTCGCCGAGCTCCTGGAGCACCGCAGCGACGTCGGCGCCGAGCGCTGGCTGCGCGCCGCCGCCGAGCAAGGTCACCGCGAGGCCGCCTACCGGCTCGCCCTCGCCCTGGAACGGCGCGCCACCGAGACCCTCCGCGGCCCGCACGCCCTCGGCCCCGCCGCGCCCGCCGGCCGCGTCGGCCTCGCGTACGACACGGCGGGCCGCCTCCGGGCGGCCGACACCCCCAGGACCGGCGACCGCGCCCCCGCCGTCCCCGTCGCGCGCCCCGAGACCGCCGCGCCCCGCACCGGGGAGACCGCCGGCACCGGCCCCCTCGGGGAGGCCGAGCAGTGGTTCCGGCAGGCCGCCGCACGGGGCCACCGGCGGGCCGCGCTGCACCTCGGCGCCATCCTGGAGCACCGCGGCGAGCTCAAGGAGGCCGGACGCTGGTACCTCAGCTCCGCCAAGGAGGGCGAGGCCAAGGCCGCCTGCGCCCTCGGCTTCCTGCTGCGCGACGCCGGCGACGAGGAGTCCGCCGCCGTCTGGTGGCTGCGCGCCGCCCAGGACGGCGACGGCAACGCCGCCAACGCGCTCGGCGCCCTGCACGCCGCCCGTGGCGAGCAGCAGACCGCCGAGCGCTGGTACCGCGCCGCCATGGACGCCGGGGACGTCAACGGCGCCTACAACCTCGGGCTGCTCTGCGCCGCCCAGGACCGCCTCCCGCAGGCCGAGCAGTGGTACCGCCGTGCCGCCTACGCCGGTCACCGCGAGGCCGCCAACGCGCTCGCCGTGCTGCTCCTCCAGGCCGGCGACGCGGGCGGAGCCGAGCCCTGGTTCTCCAAGGCCGCCGAGGCAGGCTCCGTGGACGCCGCCTTCAACCTCGGCATCATCCACGCGGGCCGCGACGACGACCGCGCCGCGCTCGCCTGGTACGAGCGGGCCGCCGCCGCCGGGCACACCGAGGCCGCCCTCCAGGTCGGCATCGCCGCCCTGCGCGACGGTGACGAGCAGACCGCCGAGCGGCACCTGCGCTGCGCCGCGGGCGGCGGCAGCCCCGAGGCCGCCTTCCGGCTCGCCACGGTCCTCGACGCCCGCCGCCCCGACCCCGGCCCGGTGGTCCTCGGCGCCCCCGTGGACCAGAAGACCGAGTGCGAGGAGTGGTACGAGCGGGCCGCCCAGCAGGGCCACCGGCGCGCCCAGGTGCGGGTCGGCATGCTCGCCGCGGGCCGCGGCGACCTCGCCGGGGCCGCCCGCTGGTACCGGGAGGCCGCCGAGGCCGGCAGCCGCAACGGCGCCTTCAACCTCGGGCTGCTCCTCGCCCGCGAAGGCAGCGAGCGCGAGGCCGCCCTCTGGTGGACCCGGGCCGCACGCGCCGGGCACGGCCGCGCCGCGCTCCGCCTCGCGCTGCTCGCCGCCCGCCGCGGCGAGCTGTCCGAGGGCCGCAAGTGGTGCGCCCGTGCCGTGGAGCTCGGACCGGCCGAGGTCGCTGAGCGGGCGGCGCGGCTCAGCGAGGCTCTGCACCAGGAACTCACGGCGTAGAAGCGATTTGCTCCTGTCACGGCAACCCCGTAAGGTGGTGTTCACCGACGCGGGGTGGAGCAGCTCGGTAGCTCGCTGGGCTCATAACCCAGAGGTCGCAGGTTCAAATCCTGTCCCCGCTACTCAGTAGCCCGAAGGCCCGGATCGTCCCAGACGATCCGGGCCTTCGGCGTTCACCGGAGCGGGACGCGGGCGCGCGAGAAGGGGCGTTCCTTCCGGAACGCCCCTTCGTCGGTTCAGGCCGTGGCGCAGCTCGGGCAGAGGCCCCGGTACGTGACCTCGACGTTCGAGATCGTGAAGCCGAAGCGTTCCGCGTCCGGCAGGTCCCGCAGCGGGTCGCCCGCCGGGTGGACGTCCCGGATCGCGCCGCATCCGGCGCAGACCAGATGCTGGTGCGGCCGGTGGGCGTTGGGGTCGTAGCGCTTGGCGCGCCCGTCGGTGGCGACCTCCAGGACCTCACCGAGCGTGACCATCTCGCCCAGGGTGTTGTAGACGGTCGCGCGGGAGATCTCGGGCAGGCGCTCGACGGCGCGGGCGTGGACCTCGTCGGCGGTGAGGTGCACGTGGTCGCCGTCGAGGACCTCGGCGACGACACGGCGCTGCGCGGTCATCCGCCAGCCGCGCCCGCGCAGCCGTTCCAACAGGTCGCTCATGAGGGCCAGGGTAACAGCGGGCCGAAAAGGGGCGGAGCGGGCTTCCAGCCCGTGGACCGGGCGGGGAGAAGGGCCGGGTCACTCCGCCACGCTGTGGGCGGGCAGCCAGCAGCGGATGATGTCGCGGACCGAGACCATGCCGACCGGCCCGAGGTGGTCCAGGACGACCAGATGCCGGAAGCCGCCCCTGGTCATCGCCTCGGCCGCCTCCTCCAGCGTCCAGCCGGGCGCGGCGAAGACGACCTCGTGGGTGGTGTGGGAGCCGGCCGTCTCGCGGTCCGGGTCCTCGCCGCGGCCGAGGGAGTTGAGGATGTCGCGCTCGGTGAGGATGCCGATCCCGGTGTCGCCGTCGAGGACGACGGCCGCGCCGACCCGGCGGGCGGACATCAGCCTGGCGGCCTGCCGGAGGGTGTGGGCGGGTCCGATCGTGAGGACCACCGTGCTCATGGCGTCACGGACGAGCATGGATGGAGCCACCTCCTCGGAGAACCGCCCGCGTGAGGCGGTTCACAAATGCACAAGTGGGGGGACTCTCAGAGTCGCACCGGGAGGGGGACCCGACAAGGGGGCGTGCGAGGAGCTCTGAGGAGCGGCCGGGGGCACGCCCGCGCGCCCGCCGCCCCTCCGCACGCCCGGGGCCTGTCCGGCGGGATCCGGAAGGGACCGCCGACGGCAGACCCTAGTTCCCCAGGTGCCCCAGCAGTGCCTCGTGGAGCAGGCCGTTCGAGGCCGCCGCGTTGCCGCTGTGCGGGCCGGGGACGCCGTCCAGGCCGGTGTACGAGCCGCCGGCCTCCTGCACCACGATCGCCACCGCCGCCATGTCCCACAGCGACAGCTCCGGCTCCGCGCACAGGTCCACCGTGCCCTCGGCGACCATCATGTACGGCCAGAAGTCGCCGTACGCCCGGGTCCGCCAGCACGCGCGCGTGAGGTCCAGGAACGCGTCGAGCCGCCCGCGCTCCTCCCAGCCGCTCAGCGAGGAGTACGCGAAGGAGGCGTCGGCCAGCGAGGCCACCTGGGAGACGCCGATCCGGGTCCCCGCCTCCGGGCCGGTCCCGGTGAAGGCGCCCAGGCCCTTCGCCGCCCACCAGCGGCGGCCCAGCGCCGGCGCCGACACCACGCCGACCACCGGCTGGAAGCCGGTCTCGCCCTCTTCCATCAGCGCGATCAGGGTCGCCCACACCGGCACCCCGCGCACGTAGTTCTTGGTCCCGTCGATCGGGTCGATCACCCAGCGGCGCGGGCCGGAGCCCTCGACGCCGTACTCCTCGCCCAGGATCGCGTCCTCGGGCCGCTCCTTCTGGAGCCCCGCGCGGATCAGTTCCTCGGCGGCCCGGTCCGCCTCGCTCACCGGCGTCATGTCCGGCTTCGTCTCGACCTTGAGGTCCAGCGCGCGGAAGCGGGCCATGGTGGCCGCGTCGGCGGTGTCCGCGAGGGCATGGGCAAGGCGCAGGTCATCGTGGTAATCGGCCATGTCCGGCACTCTAGCGCCGCCCGGCGGAGCGCCGGTGAACCGTCCATGGACGGCACCGGGCGATCACCCCCGCCCCACCGGCCGCACTCTTGACAGCGCCCGTCCGCCTGCCGACTCTGGGGGACCATCGTCCGGCCCGGAGTCGCCCATGCCGACCGCCCGCGAGGCCCTCCTCGACGCCGCCCACGCCGCCCTGGCGCGCCACTCCTGGTCCGCCGTGCGGATGGCCGACCTCGCCGCCGCCGCCCGGGTCTCCCGGCAGACCCTCTACAACGAGTTCGGCAGCAAGGAGGGGCTCGCCCGCGCCCTCGTCCGCCGCGAGGCCGACGCCTACCTCGACGGGGCGCGCCGGCTGCTCGCCGCGCCCGAACCGCCCGCGCGCACGCTCGCCGCCGTCGCCGAGTGGACCGTCGTACGCGCCGGCGACCGGCCGATACTGCGGGCCCTGCTCACCGGAGCGTGGACCGAGGGCCTGCCCCGGCCCCGCCCCGCCCGGCCGGGCGCCCGGCCCGCCCCCGTACCCGCGCAGCGGCGGGCCGACGCCGGGCCGCCGGCGCCGGGGGAGCTGCTCGCGACGACCGCGCGCTGTGCGGGGGAGCGGTGGGCGGCCGGCTGCGAGCTCGCCCTGCGGCTCGCCGTCAGCCATGTGGTCGCCCCGGCGCTGCCGCCGGAGGGTCAGTGCGCCGAGCCGGACAGCTGGAGGCCGATGACCCCCACGATGACCAGCGTGATCGAGACGATCTTGAGTGTGGAGACGAGATCGCCCAGGAACACCATGCCGTAGATGGCGGTGCCGGCCGCCCCGATCCCCGTCCACACCGCGTACGCCGGACCCACGTCGAGCTTCTTCAGGGCGAGCGTGAGCAGGCCGAAGCTGCCCAGGGCGAAGCAGGCGAACGCGATCGTCGGCCACAGCCGGGTGAATCCGTGCGAGAGCTTCAGGCAGACCGCGAACCCCGTCTCCAGGATCCCGGCGACCACCACCAGCAGCCACGCCATCGTTCCTGCCTCCCACCCGCTCGGATTACTCGCACTTGTGCGTGTATGTCCATACCGGTCTCGGGGGAGACGTAAACACCGGGGCCGCCCCGGCGGGACCGCTCAGTCGCCCTCGCGGCGCTCCCGGGTGGCGAGCAGCCGGCGCAGCGAGAAGAGCCGCGCCGGGTCGGCGTGCCCCTCCGCCACCCAGGCGTCCAGGGCGCATTCCGGCTCGTCGTGGCTGCACGCGCGCGGGCAGTTCTCGGTGCCCGGCTCCAGGTCGGGGAAGGCGTGGATGACCCGGGACGGATCGACGTGGTGGAGGCCGAAGGAGCGCACTCCCGGCGTGTCGATGACCCAGCCGTCCACCACGTCCAGCGGCAGCGCGAGCGCCGAGGTGGTGGTGTGCCGGCCGCGCCCGGTCACCGCGTTCACATGGCCGGTGATCCGCCGCTTCTCCTCCGGCACCAGCGCGTTGACCAGCGTGGTCTTGCCGACGCCCGAGTGGCCGACGAAGGCCGTCACCCGGCCGTCCAGGTACTCCCGCACCCGGTCCGCCGCCCCGCCGTCGTACAGCTCCTCCCGGTTCACCACCACGTGCGGGATGTCCAGGTCGCCGTAGAGTTCGAGCAGCTTCTCCGGGGACGCCAGGTCCGACTTGGTCAGCACCAGGAAGGGCTCCAGGCCGCCGTCGTACGCGGCCACCAGGCAGCGGTCGATCAGCCGGGGGCGCGGCTCGGGGTCGGCGAGCGCGGTGACGATCGCGAGCTGGTCGGCGTTGGCCACCACGACCCGCTCGTACGGGTCGTCGTCGTCCGCCGTGCGGCGCAGCAGCGAGTCCCGCTCACCGATCCGTACGATCCGGGCCAGCGTGTCCTTCTCGCCGGAGAGGTCGCCCACCAGGGAGACCCGGTCGCCGACCACGGCCGCCTTGCGGCCCAGCTCGCGGGCCTTCATCGCCATCACGGTGCGGTCCTCGACCAGGCAGGTCAGCCGGCCGCGGTCCACCGTGAGGACCATGCCCTCGACGGCGTCCTCGTGCTTCGGCCGGATGCTGGTCCGGGGCCGGGTGCCCTTGCGGTTGGGCCGCTGGCGGATGTCGTCCTCGTCGGTGTGCTTGCCGTAGCGCCGCATGGTTCAGGCCCCGAGCATTTCGGTCCACATCCCCGGGAAGTCCGGCAAGGTCTTGGCCGTCGTCGCCACGTCCTCGATCTCCACACCCGGCACGGCGAGGCCGATGATCGCGCCCGCGGTCGCCATCCGGTGGTCGTGGTACGTGTGGAAGACGCCGCCGCGCAGCGGGCGCGGGCGGATGTGCAGCCCGTCCTCGGTCTCCGTGACGTCACCGCCGAGACCGTTGATCTCCCGGGTGAGCGCCGCGAGCCGGTCGGTCTCGTGGAGCCGCAGGTGCGCCACCCCGCGCAGGGTGGAGGGCGAGTCGGCGAGGGCGGCGACGGCCGCGATGCCGGGGGTGAGCTCGCCGACCTCGCCCAGGTCCACGTCGATGCCGTGGATCCGGCCGGTGCCGGTGAAGGTGAGGCCGGCGTCGGTGAGCTCGCAGACACCACCCATCTCGGTGAAGATCCGGCGCAGCTCGTCACCGGGCTGGGTGGTGCGGGCCGGCCAGTCGGGGACCGTCACCCGGCCGCCGGTGACCAGCGCGGCCGCCAGGAACGGCTGCGCGTTCGACAGGTCGGGCTCGATCACGAGGTCCCGGCCGCGCAGCGCGGAGGGGGTGACCCGCCAGACGTCCGGCTCGCCGCCGTGCTCCGGCTCGTCGACCTTCGCGCCCACCGCGCGGAGCATGTCGACGGTCATCCGGATGTGCGGCATCGACGGCAGCCGGCCGCCGACGTGCCGCACCTCCACGCCCTGGTTGAAGCGGGCGCCGGAGAGCAGCAGCGCGCTCACGAACTGGGAGGACGAGGAGGCGTCGATCTCGACGGTCCCGCCGTCCAGGCCGCCGGAGCCGTGCACGGTCATCGGGAGGGCGCCGCGGCCCTCGTCGTCGATCCGGGCGCCGAGCGCGCGCAGGGCGTCGATCACGCCGTGCAGCGGGCGCTCGTGGGAGCGGGGGTCGCCGTCGAAGCGGACCGGGCCGTCGGCGAGCGCGGCGACCGGCGGGAGGAAGCGCATGACGGTACCGGCGTTGCCGACGTCCACCGAGGCGGCGCCGCGCAGCGGGGCCGGGATGATCCGCCACGCCTCGCCGGTGCCGTCCGGGCCCACGCCCTCCTCGATCCGCACCCCCAGGGTGCGCAGGCCCTCGGCCATCAGGAGGGTGTCGCGGGAGCGGAGCGGGCGGCGGACCCAGCCCGGCTCGGCGGCGAGCGCGGCCAGGACGAGGGCGCGGTTGGTGACCGACTTCGAGCCCGGCACGGTCACGGTCGCGTCGACGGGACCGCTCGCGTACGGGGCGGGCCAGAGCTCCTGGCCGGCGGGGGCTGCGGGGTGCGACGGATCGGGGTGCGCGGGGGAAGCTGCGGTCATGCCCTCACTGTACGGGGGTGTCAGAAGCCCAGAAGCCAGGTGGCGCCGCCGATCAGGCAGGAGAGGGACACCGTGTGGAAGAAGGCCAGCCACACCCCGGCGGGCACGTGGGTGAGCCGGGAGAGCTGGTCGGCGTCCGAGTCGGGAGCGCCGTCGTGCCGCCGCTTCGACTGGAGCTCGAAGGGCGGCCGCACCCCGCCGAGGAGCAGGAACCACACCACCGCGTACGCGAAGACGGCCCGCACCTCCGCGGGCGCCAGCCAGGACACCAGGACGAAGAGCGCTCCGGTGAGGACGACGGAGAGGATCCCGTACGCGTTGCGGACCATCACCAGCATGGCGAGGAGCAGCGCGCTCGCCGCCCACAGCAGCACGGTGACCCGGCCGGCGCCGAGCAGCGCCGCCCCGCCGAGGCCCAGCAGCGGGGCCGCCGTGTAACCGGCGGCCAGGGTGAGGACGACGCCGAGACCGGTCGGGCGGCCCCGGGTGACGGTGAGGCCGCTGGTGTCCGAGTGGAGCCGGATCGCCTCCAGGCGGCGGCCGGCGGCGAGCGCGACCAGGGCGTGGCCGCCCTCGTGGGCGATGGTGATCGCGTTCCGCGCGAACAGCCAGAGGCGGCGGGGCACGGTGACGGCGAGCGCGGCGACGCCGGTGGCGATCACCAGCCACTCGGCCGGGGCGGCCTGCGGGCTGAAGTCCATCCTTCGGTCCGCTCCTCTCGGGCTCGGGGATCGTGGCAGTGTGGCACGTATGTGCGGACGTTATGCGGCGAGCCGGCGGCCCGAGGATCTGGTGAGCCTCTTCGGGATCGAGAAGTGGGAGCCGGAGGAGACCCTGGACCAGGACTGGAACGTGGCCCCCACCAAGCAGGTCCACGCGGTCCTCGAACGCCCTCTGAAAGACGCGGAGACGCGCCGGCCGGTTCGCCAGCTGCGCGCCCTGAAGTGGGGACTGGTCCCGTCCTGGTCGAAGTCGCCGGAGGGCGCCGCCCGGATGATCAACGCCCGGTCCGAGACCGTGCACGAGAAGCCCTCCTTCAAGCGCGCCCTCCAGGCCCGCCGCTGCGTCCTGCCCGCCGACGGCTATTACGAGTGGGTGACCGGCGCCGCCGAGCGCGACCTGGAGGTCGAGGGGAAGAAGAAGCGGCCCAGGAAGCAGCCGTACTTCGTGACCCCGGCGGACGGCTCGGTCTTCGCCATGGCGGGTCTCTACGAGTTCTGGCGCGACCCCGCGCTGCCGCCCGAGCACCCGGCCGCCTGGTGGGCCACCTGCTCCGTGATCACCACCGAGGCGGAGACCGGGCCGCTCGGCGTGGCGCCCGCGGAGGGCCCCGGCTCGCTCGCCGAGATCCACCCGCGGATGCCGCTGATGCTCACCGAGGACCGCTGGGACGCCTGGCTCGACCCGGCCACCACCGGCCTCGACGAGCTGCGCGCCCTGCTCGCCCCGCCGCCGGGGGGCCTGATGCGGGCGTACCCCGTCTCCACCGCGGTCAGCAACGTCCGCAACAACGGGCCCGAACTCCTCGCCGAGCTCGCGGGACCGGAGGTCGGCACGCTGTTCTGAAGCGCCCCCGGCGCGGGCCGGGGCGGCAGGATGGGGACGTGACGAAGATCGAGACCGTTTCCACCGACGCCGGTGAGGCGCGCATCACCTGGCACACCGGCCCGAAGGCCCGCCGCGTCCTGGCACTCGGCCACGGCGCGGGCGGCGGCATCGAGGCCCGCGACCTGGCCGCCCTCGCCGCCGCCCTGCCCGCCCGGGGCGTCACCGTCGCCCTGGTCGAGCAGCCGTGGCGGGTCGCGGGGAAGAAGGTCGCGCCCGCGCCGAAGACCCTCGACACCGGCTGGCGCGGCCTCTGGCCGGCCCTCGCCGCCCCCGGCCTCCCGGTCGTCGCGGGCGGCCGCAGCGCCGGCGCCCGGGTGGCCTGCCGGACCGGCGCCGAGCTGGGCGCCGTCGCCGTCCTCGCGCTGAGCTTCCCTCTCCACCCGCCGGGGAAGCCGGAGAGCTCCCGCGCCGCCGAACTCCTCTCCACCCGACTGCCCACCCTCGTCGTCCAGGGCGGCGCCGACCCCTTCGGGAAGCCGGACGAGTTCCCGTCCGGAGGCTCGTACCGACTCGTCGACATCCCGTACGGCGACCACGGCTTCGCCGTCCCCAAGCGGGCGCCCGTCGACCAGGAGGAGACCGTCGGACGGATCGTCGAGGGCGTCGCCGACTGGCTCGCGGCCCTGCGCTGAACCCCGCCCGGGGCCCGGGAATGCGGCGGCCGTGACCGATGTTGTGCAGAGCGTCGGTGTGAGAACGAGAGAGGGAGTCCGTCGCATGGGTTCGACCATCTGCCCGGAGCGGGTCAGGTCCGCGGAGCTCGACTGGACCGTGCTGCCCGCCCCCAAGGCCGCTCCTCTTCGGGCGGCGGGCGGAGCCGATCCTCGTCTATCCTCCGAGACGAGCGGGTCCGGCACCGGCCCCGTCACCACGCTGGAGGAGGTGGGTCCGGTCACTGGGACCGACACAGGGACCGACGACGGCCCCGAGGAGACGACCGAGGAGCGCAACGCGCGCTTCGAGCGGGACGCTCTCGGCTTCCTCGACCAGATGTACTCGGCCGCGCTGCGGATGACGCGCAACCCCGCGGACGCCGAGGACCTGGTGCAGGAGACCTACGCGAAGGCGTACGGCTCCTTCCACCAGTTCCGCGAGGGCACCAACCTCAAGGCGTGGCTGTACCGGATCCTCACCAACACCTTCATCAACTCGTACCGCAAGAAGCAGCGTGAGCCCCAGCGCAGCGCCGCCGAGGAGATCGAGGACTGGCAGCTCGCCCGCGCCGAGTCGCACATGTCGACCGGTCTGCGCTCCGCCGAGTCGCAGGCGCTCGACCACCTGCCCGACTCGGACGTGAAGGAAGCGCTCCAGGCGATCCCCGAGGAGTTCCGCATCGCGGTCTACCTCGCCGATGTCGAGGGCTTTGCCTACAAGGAGATCGCCGACATCATGGGGACCCCCATCGGTACGGTGATGTCCCGCCTGCACCGGGGCCGCCGCCAGCTCCGCGGCATGCTCGAGGACTACGCCCGCGAGCGTGGCCTCGTCCCCGCCGGCGCCGGAGAGTCGTCCAAGGATCTGAAAGGCGCGGACTCATGAGCTGCGGAGACCCGCACGAGACGGATTGCTCGGAAGTCCTCGATCATCTCTACGAGTTCCTCGACCGAGAGATGCCCGACGGCGAGTGCACCAAGTTCGAGGTGCACTTCGAGGAGTGCTCCCCGTGCCTGGAGAAGTACGGTCTCGAACAGGCGGTGAAGAAGCTCGTCAAGCGCTGCTGCGGCAGTGACGAGGTCCCCACCGACCTGCGGGCCAAGGTGATGGGCCGCATCGACCTGATCCGCGGCGGACACCTCGTGCCCGAACAGGACCTCGTCGCCCCGGAGTCCCCGGCAGCCCAGACCCCGGCCGCCGCCCAGGAGTGACCTCGCACGGACGTGCGGGGGGTCACCCGCGCATCCGTCAGTTTGTATCACCCGATGGTAGGAATCGACGGCGGCCCGCCTTCCGCGGCCGCCGTCCTCGCTAGCGTGACCGCGTGACGGTCGTGAAGCCCCTCCCGCGAACGGCCCGCGCGTACATCGTCTGCGCCGCCCTCGGCGCCGGAGCGTGCGCCCTGCCCGCGCTCTTCCCCCCGTCGCCCACCCCCTGGGCGACGGCCGGACTCCTCGCCGCCCTGTACGCGCTCTGCGAGCTGCCCGCCCGCTGCCGCCTCCTCGGCCGCGCCCTCGGCGGCTCCGTCCCCATGGGCAGCGGCTCCTTCTTCCCCGTCCTCCTCGCCGCCGCCCTGCTGCTGCCCCCGGCCGCCGCCGCGCTCACCGCCCTCCCCGGCGGCCTCCTCGCCCGCGTCGCGGAACCCCCCGCCGGCTGGCGCCGCGCCTGGCGCGCCGCCGCCACCGCCCTCGCCGTCTGGGCCGCCGCCCACACCGCCACCGCCCTCGGCGCCCGCACCGCCCTCGGCACCGGCACCGGCCGCCCCGACATGCCCCACGCGCTGCTCCCCGCCCTCGCGGCCGCCCTCGTCTTCTGCCTCGTCCTCACCGCCCTCGACGGCGGCGTCCGCGCCACCGCCGACGGCCTCCCCCTCCGCACCGCCTGGCGCGGACTGCTCGGCCGGGCCCTCGCCCCCCACCTCGTCCACGGCCTCGCCGGACTCATGATGGGCGTCCTCTGGCGCAGCGCCCACGGCCCCGCCGCCGCCCTCCTCGTCCTGCTGCCCATGTACCTCTCCTGCTGGGTCTTCGCCCAGTACCACCACGAGCGAGCCGCCCACCAGGCCACCATCCGGGCCCTCGTCCAGGCCGTCGACATCAAGGACAGCTACACCCGCGGCCACAGCGAACGCGTCGGCCACGCCTCCGTCCTGATCGCCCGCGAACTCGGCATGGACGGCGACCGGCTCGACACCGTCCGCTTCGCCGGCATCCTCCACGACGTCGGCAAGCTCGGCGTCCCCACCCGCATCCTCCGCAAGGACGGCCCGCTCACCCCCGAGGAGCGCCGGATCATCGAACTCCACCCCGAGTACGGCCACGAGATGATCCGCGGCATCGGCTTCCTCGACGAGGCCCGCGACGCCGTCCTCCACCACCACGAACGGATCGACGGCAGCGGCTACCCCTACGGGCTGCGCGGCGAGGAGATCCCCGAGTGCGCCCGGGTCGTCGCCGTCGCCGACGCCTTCGACGCCATGACCTCCACCCGCTCCTACAGCCGCGCCCGGCCCGTCGCCACCGCCCTCGCCGAACTGGAGCGGTGCGCCGGCAGCCACTTCGACCCCCGGATGGTCGCCGCCCTCGTCCGGGCCCTGGCCGCACACGGCTGGCAGCCCGAAGTCACCGCAGACGAAGCCGGTACGCAGGTCCCCGCGCCCCGCACCCCCGGACCGCTCGCCGCCAAGACCCAGGAGCCCGCGTGAGACCGGGCACGGCCACCGTCGGCGCCGTCCGCGCCGCCGCCCTCCTCCTCGGCCTGGCCGGCCTCGCCGACACCCTCTGGCACGGGGTCGCCGAACCCGGCAACGCCCTGGCCTTCGGCGCCCTCGTCGCCCTCGGCGAGCTGGCCCGCAGGGGAGCCCACCCCGAGGAGCGGGAGCCCGCCCCGCTCGCCGCGGCCGCCGCCCTCGCCTACGCCCTCCTCGGCGACGACGCCGGCGCCACCACCACCCACGGCGTCCTCCAGGTCGTCGCCGTCGCCTGCGCCGGCGGACTCGCCGGGATCGTCCCCCACATCGCCCGCGGCCGGGGCCCCGACCCCGACCAGCTCGCCCGCCGGGTCCTCACCGTCGGCTTCGCCGCCCTCTGCTTCCAGCCGCTCTACAACGCGGGCGCCGCCACCGACCGGCTCGGCCTCGGCGCCGCCTACGCCCTCTTCCTCCTGCTCGTCCTCGTCCTCACCGGACTCTGCGACGCCGTCCTCGCCGCCCTGCTGCTCCGCGCCCGCACCGGATACCCGTACGGCCCCCTCCTCCGCGACGAACTGCGCGCCCTCCTCGGCATCGGCTCCGCCGTCTGCGCCACCGGCGTCGTCATGGCCCTCGGCGTCACCGCCGCAGGACTCTGGGCGCTGCCCCTCCTCGCCGTACCGCTGCTCCTCACCCAGATCTCCTTCCGGCGGTACGCGGCCGTCCGCACCGTCAACCGCCAGACCATCGCCTCCCTCGCCCGGGCGACCGAGATCGCCGGCTGCACCCCGCCCGGCCACGCCCGCCGGGTCGCCGCCCTCTCCACCGCCGTCGGCCGCGAGCTGGGCCTCGGCGGCACCGAGCTGACCGTCCTGGAGTACGCCGCCCTCATGCACGACATCGGCCAGCTCTCCCTCGTCGACCCCGTCGCCGGCGGCGCCACCGCGCTCCTCCCCGCCGAGGACCAGCGGCGGATCGCCCTCCTCGGCGGCGAGGTGGTCCGGATGACCGGCGTCCCCGCCGCCGTCGCCCGGATCGTCGAGCGCCAGGCCGACCCGTACCGCGAGCAGCCCCTGCCCGCCCGGATCGTCCGCGCCGTCAACGCCTACGACGACCTCGCCGGGGAGGACGCGGCCGCCGCCCTGGAGGCCCTGGAACTGCTGCGGCTCGGCACCGCCCGCGACTACCACCCCGAGGTCGTCGCCTGCCTGGCCAGGGTCCTGGCCCGCGGCGGAACACCTGGGGTGACCTCGGTCCCCACGGGGTAACCCATGGGTAATGAGCGCGCGTCCGACCCGGCATGGTTGGATGCGAACAAGAGGGTGAAGCGATCGGGCAGGCGGGAATCGTGAGGATCTTCGGGAAGGTACGGCATCGGCCCTCCGCCTCCTGGCGGCAGGCCACCGACCGCGCGTTCACGCTGATCGGCGACGGACGGTACGAGGACGCGGGCGCGCTGCTCACCCGGGCGGCCGATCTGGAGCCGTGGCTCTCCGAGTCCTGGTTCAACCTGGCGCTGCTCCACAAGTTCCGGCACGACTGGGAGCAGGCCCGCGCCGCCGGTCTGCGGGCCGTGGCCCTGCTGGACAAGGAGACCGGCGCCCCCGACTGGTGGAACGTCGGCATCGCCGCCACCGCGCTCCAGGACTGGCCGCTGGCCCGCCGCGCCTGGCAGGCCTACGGACTGAAGGTCCCCGGCGCCTCCTCCGCCACCGGCGAGCCCGCCGGGATGGAGCTCGGCAGCGCCGCCGTCCGCCTCTCGCCCGAGGGCGAGGCCGAGGTCGTCTGGGGCCGCCGGCTCGACCCGGCCCGCATCGAGGTCCTCTCCATCCCGCTGCCGTCCTCCGGCCGCCGCTGGGGCGAGGTCGTCCTCCACGACGGCGTCCCGAACGGCGAGCGGACCACCACGGCCGGCCCCTCCTACCCGGTCTTCGACGAGATCGAGCTGTGGGCCCCGTCGCCCGTCCCCACCTGGGTCGTCCTCCTGGAGGCCGCCACCGAGGCCGACCGGGACGCCCTGGAGCACCTCGCCGCCGAGGCGGGCTTCGCCGCGGAGGACTGGTCCTCGTCGGTACGGCTCCTCTGCCGGGCCTGCTCCGAGTCGACCATGCCCAGCGCGGAGGGCGAGGGCGACCACGTCGACCCGCACGACCACAGCGAGCCCGGCCACCCCGGCCCGCTCGGCCACCGCTCGCCCGGCGAGCTGTGGGTGCCCGAGCGCGAGTGCGGCATCGCCGCCCCGGCCGACCTCGTCCGCGGCCTCCTGGACGGCTGGGTGGCGGACAGCCCCGACAGCCGGGAATGGCGCGATCTCGAAGAGGTCTGCTGAGCCTTCCGCCCCGGCCCCGTAGGCTGTCCCCGACGGATTCGGGTATTCAGGAAGGCGCGGCGGCACATGGCGCAGCAGGAGACGGGCGAGCAGATCTTCACGGGCTACGCCCTGGACGACGACGGCTACATCGTGGACACGGAGGAGTGCGAGGAGCGCGAGCTCGCCCACCGCGAGCGGGGCACCTCCCGCCCGATCACGGTCGTCGGCAACCCGGTGCTGCACCACGAGTGCAAGGACGTCACCGAGTTCGGTCCGGAGCTCGCGGCCCTGGTCGACGACATGTTCGCCAGCCAGAAGACGGCGGAGGGCGTCGGCCTCGCCGCCAACCAGATCGGCGTCGGCCTGAAGGTCTTCGTCTACGACTGCCCCGACGACGAGGGCGTCCGCCACACCGGCCACGTGGTCAACCCGGTGCTCCAGGAGCTCCCGGCCGACCGCCGCAACCTCGACGACTCCAACGAGGGCTGCCTCTCGGTCCCCACCGCCTACGCCGCCCTGGCCCGCCCGGACTTCGCCGAGGTCCACGGCCAGGACCTCCTCGGCAACCCCATCAAGGTCCGCGGCACGGGCTACTTCGCCCGCGCCCTCCAGCACGAGACGGACCACCTCTACGGCTTCCTCTACATCGACAAGCTCTCCAAGCGCGACCGCAAGGACGCCCTGCGCCAGATGGAAGAGGGCACCCCGCGCTACCCGGTCGTCGCCAACGACTGACCTCGCACGCAGGTACGCGAGAGGGCCCCGCACTCCAGGAGTGCGGGGCCCTCTCGCGTATCGGGACGGAACGGGTCCTAGAAGTCCTCGTCCAGGTCGACCGAGCCCTCGACCGCCACCTGGTAGGCGGAGGGGCGGCGCTCGAAGAAGTTGGTGAGCTCCTGGACGCCCTGGAGCTCCATGAAGGAGAAGGGGTTCTCGGAGCCGTAGACCGGCGGGAAGCCGAGGCGGACCAGGCGCTGGTCGGCGACGCACTGGAGGTACTCGCGCATGGACTCGGTGTTCATGCCGGGCAGGCCGTCACCGCACAGGTCGCGGCCGAACTGGAGCTCCGCCTCGACGGCCTCCCTCAGCATGTCGGTGACCTGCTGCTGGAGGGCGTCGTCGAAGAGCTCCGGCTCCTCCTTGCGGACCGTGTCCACGACCTCGAAGGCGAAGTTCATGTGCATGGTCTCGTCGCGGAACACCCAGTTGGTGCCGGTCGCCAGGCCGTGCAGCAGGCCGCGCGAGCGGAACCAGTAGACGTACGCGAAGGCGCCGTAGAAGAACAGGCCCTCGATGCACGCGGCGAAGCAGATCAGGTTGAGCAGGAAGCGGCGGCGGTCGGCGGCCGTCTCCAGCTGGTCGATCTTCTCGACCGAGTCCATCCACTTGAAGCAGAACTGCGCTTTCTCGCGGATGGAGGGGATGTTCTCGACGGCGTCGAAGGCCGCCGCGCGGTCGTCCGGGTCGGGCAGGTAGGTGTCCAGCAGGGTCAGGTAGAACTGGACGTGCACGGCCTCCTCGAAGAGCTGGCGCGAGAGGTAGAGCCGCGCCTCGGGGGAGTTGATGTGCTTGTACAGCGTCAGGACCAGGTTGTTCGCCACGATCGAGTCGCCCGTCGCGAAGAACGCGACCAGCCGGCCGATCATGTGCTGCTCGCCGGGGGTGAGCTTGGCGAGGTCGGCGACGTCCGAGTGGAGGTCGACCTCCTCGACGGTCCAGGTGTTCTTGATGGCGTCCCGGTAGCGCTCGTAGAAGTCCGGGTAGCGCATCGGGCGGAGGGTCAGCTCGAAGCCGGGGTCCAGGAGGTTCTTGTGCTCGTTGGTGCTCATTACTGGCAGGCCTCGCAGGACTCGGGGTTCTCAAGGGAGCAGGCGACCGCGTCGGGGTCGGCGACCTGCTGGACGGGGATGGGGGCGGCGGCCGTGGCGGACGCCTGGGCCGCGCGGGCGATCCGGGTCGCCGGGCGGGAGCGCAGGTAGTACGTCGTCTTCAGGCCCCGCTTCCAGGCGTAGGCGTACATCGACGACAGCTTGCCGATGGTCGGCGTCTCCATGAAGAGGTTCAGCGACTGCGACTGGTCCAGGAACGGGGTCCGGTCCGCCGCCATGTCGATGAGGCCGCGCTGCGGGATCTCCCAGGCCGTGCGGTACAGCTCGCGCACCTCGGCCGGGACCCAGCCGAAGCCGGCCACCGAGCCGTTGGCCTCGCGCAGCGCCTCGCGGGTCTGCGCGTCCCACACGCCGAGCGCCTTCAGCTCGTCGACGAGGTACGAGTTGACCTGGAGGAACTCGCCGGAGAGCGTCTCGCGCTTGAACAAATTGGAGACCTGCGGCTCGATGCACTCGTAGACGCCGGCGATGGAGGCGATCGTCGCCGTCGGGGCGATGGCGAGCAGCAGGCTGTTGCGCATGCCGGTCGTCGCGATCCGCTCGCGCAGCGCGGCCCAGCGCTCGGGCCAGTTGAGCGCGACGCCGTAGTGGTCGGGGTGGAGCACGCCCTGCGCGGTACGGGTCTTCTCCCAGGCCGGCAGCGGACCGTTGCGCTCGGCGAGGTCGGCGGACGCCTCGTACGCGGCGAGCATGATGCGCTCGGCGATCCGGGTGGAGAGCGCGCGGGCCTCGGCGGAGTCGAAGGGCAGCCGCAGCTTGAAGAAGACGTCCTGGAGGCCCATGGCACCCAGGCCGACCGGACGCCAGCGGGAGTTGGAGTTCCCGGCCTGCTCGGTCGGGTAGAAGTTGATGTCGACGACCCGGTCGAGGAAGGTGACCGCCGTGCGGACGGTCTCGTCGAGCCGCTCCCAGTCGATGGTCCCGCCGGCCACGAAGGCGCCGAGGTTGACCGAGCCGAGGTTGCAGACGGCCGTCTCGCCGTCGTTCGTGACCTCGATGATCTCGGTGCAGAGGTTGGAGGAGTGGACGACCGTGCCGGGCTCGGCGGTCTGGTTGGCTGTACGGTTCGAGGCGTCCTTGAAGGTCATCCAGCCGTTGCCGGTCTGGGCCAGGGTCCGCATCATCCGGCCGTACAGGTCGCGGGCCGGCATGGTCCGGCGGGCCAGGCCCTTCGCCTCGGCGGCGCGGTAGGCGGCGTCGAAGTCCTCGCCCCACAGGTCGACCAGCTCGGGCACGTCGGCGGGGGAGAAGAGCGACCACTCGGCGTCCGCGTTCACCCGGCGCATGAACTCGTCCGGGATCCAGTGGGCGAGGTTCAGGTTGTGGGTGCGGCGGGCGTCCTCGCCGGTGTTGTCGCGGAGCTCCAGGAACTCCTCGATGTCCGCGTGCCAGGTCTCCAGGTAGACCGCGGCGGCGCCCTTGCGGCGGCCGCCCTGGTTCACCGCCGCCACGGAGGCGTCGAGGGTCTTCAGGAACGGCACGATGCCGTTGGAGTGCCCGTTGGTGCCGCGGATCAGCGAGCCGCGCGAGCGGATCCGGGAGTAGGACAGGCCGATGCCGCCGGCGTGCTTCGACAGGCGCGCGACCTGGTGGTAGCGGTCGTAGATCGAGTCCAGCTCGTCCTGCGGGGAGTCCAGCAGGTAGCAGGAGGACATCTGCGGGTGGCGGGTGCCGGAGTTGAAGAGCGTGGGGGAGGAGGGCAGGTAGTCGAGCCGGCTCATCAGCCGGTACAGCGCCGCCACCTCGTCCAGCGCGCGGAGCGAGTCGTCCTCGGCGAGGCCCGCCGCCACCCGGAGCATGAAGTGCTGCGGGGTCTCGATCACCTTGCGGGTGATCGGGTGGCGCAGCAGGTAGCGGGAGTAGAGCGTCCGCAGGCCGAAGTAGCCGAAGCGGTCGTCGCCGGCGAGGTCGATCAGCGCGTCCATGCGGTCCGCGTGCAGCTCGACGAAGGCGGCGGTGCGGTCGGCGATCAGGCCCTCGCGGTGGCCGGTGGCGACGGAGGCGGAGAAGCAGACGGCGCCCTGCGAGGCCGCCTCCTCGGCGATGGTGAGGGTGAGCAGCCGGGCGGCGAGCCGGGAGTAGGCGGGGTCCTCGGAGATCAGTCCGGCGGCGGCCTCGGTGGCCAGTTCGCGCAGCTCCGCCTCGTCCGAACCGGCGTGCCGGCCCCGCAGCGCGGCGGCGGCGACCCGACCGGGGTCGGTGTCGGTGAGGTCGGCGGTGAGGTCGGTCAGGGTCCGCAGCAGCACGGTCCCGGGGCCGTCGCTCTCGATCGCGGCGGCCTCGGTGGCTGACGGACCCGCAGGCGCGATGGTCACGTGGGGGCTCTCCCTCGCTCTCGGCCCGGGGCCGCGGCGGGGGAGGGGCGGACGGGCACCCGTACGCGCGGATGCGCCCGCGCCCACCGGCCCATTCCGCGAGGCCCGGACGTCGTCGGCACCCGGAACGGTCGTACCGGGCGCACTGTCGGCAGGTGCTCGGACTCGCTCCGTGGACAAGGGCACACGAAGTACACCGTTGCGGGACAGTTCCGGATTCGCACCGGATTCCCCTGCGACGACAGCGAGGACGAGCATACATGTGGGGGGCGCCGATCGCGGCACCCCCCACATGTTGTGTCGGTCCGTGGACTACAGCTCCAGGGCGTAGGTTCGCAGAGAGTGTTCGGGGATGGGCTGCCAGTCCCGCTCGGGAGTGCGCAGAAAGCCCATCCGCTCGTAGATCCGGTGGGCCGAGACCATCTTGCCGTCCGTGGAGAGCACGATCCTGGCGCAGCCGGGCAGGGCCCGCGCCCGGTCCACGCAGGCGCGTACGAGCGCCTCCCCGACGCCCCTGCCGCGGGCCGCGGGCGCGACCACGAGCATCCGGAACTCGGCCTCGCCGGGGACGGCGATGTCCGCCCAGGGGGTGCCGCCGGGGGCGAAGGTCACCCCGCCGACGATCCGGTCCTCGGCGTCGGTGGCGACCAGCACCTCGCTCTCGCGCGCCCGCCGGGCCGTGTCGCGGAGCACGTCCAGGTAGAAGTCGTCCTCCCCGTGCAGCAGCAGCCCGTCGTTCAGATAGGTGAGCCCGGTGAGGTCACCGAGCTCCTCGTGCTCCTCGGGCCGTACCGCCCTGATCGTGAAGTCCATGGGTCCCAGTCTGCCGCGCGGGCGTGCGAGAGGGGCCCGGGTTTTCCCGGGCCCCTCTCGCGTGCGCGTCCGCGGCTCAGTGGGTGGCGGCGCCGACCTTGGGGAGCTCGGTGCTGACGCCCTTGTCGCCGGCGTCGGCCGTGTAGTCCGACGGGGAGGTCTCGTCGATGCCGTCGGGGGCCTTGGCGGCCCGGAAGGCGAAGGTGAGGACCACCGTGACGACGATGTTGAGGACGAAGGCGGTGAGGCCGATGTAGCCGATCTCACCGATGCCCGGGATCTCCGCGGAGGAGCCGCCGAAGTGCTTCTGGGTCGGGCTGGCCACGCCGTACGCGGCGAGGGTGCCGTAGATCATGCCGACCGCCCAGCCGGCGATCAGCGCCCAGCGGTGGAACCAGCGGGTGAACAGACCGCCGACCAGGGCCGGGAAGGTCTGGAGGATCCAGATGCCGCCGAGCAGCTGGAAGTTGATCGCGACCGTCTTGTCCATGGTGAGGACGAAGGCGAGCGCGCCGACCTTGACCAGGAGCGAGACCAGCTTGGAGACCTTGGTCTCCTGTGCCGGGGTGGCGTCCTTCTTGATGAAGTCCTTGTAGATGTTGCGGGTGAAGAGGTTGGCCGCGGCGATCGACATGATCGCGGCCGGGACGAGCGCGCCGATGCCGATCGCGGCGAAGGCGACGCCCGCGAACCAGTCCGGGAACATGTTCTCGAAGAGCTGCGGGATGGCGAGCTGGCCGTTCTTCACCTGGATGCCGGCGGCGATCGCCATGAAGCCGAGCAGTCCGAGCAGGCCCAGCATCAGCGAGTACAGCGGCAGGATCGTGGTGTTGCGGCGGATGACCTCGCGGCTCCTGGAGGAGAGGGTCGCCGTGATCGAGTGCGGGTACATGAAGAGCGCGAGCGCCGAGCCGAGCGCGAGCGTCGCGTACGTCCACTGGCTCGCCTCACCCGGGATCAGCGAGCCGCGCGGCTTGTCGGTCGCCGGGTTGATCGTGGCGTAGGCCTCGCCGGCCTTGGCGAAGATCTCGTCGAAGCCGCCGAGCTTGATCGGGATGTAGATGATCGCCACCGCGATCACGATGTAGATCAGGGTGTCCTTGACGAAGGCGATGAGCGCCGGGGCGCGCAGACCCGAGGAGTACGTGTACGCCGCGAGCACACCGAAGGCGATGAGGATCGGCAGGTCCTTGATGAACCAGTGGGTGCCCTCGCCGCCGCCGACGCCCATCACGTCCAGGACGGCCTGGATGCCGACGAGCTGGAGCGCGATGTACGGCATGGTGGCGAGGATGCCGGTGAGGGCCACCGCCAGGGACAGGCCCTTGGAGCCGAAGCGGCCGCGGACGAAGTCCGAGGTGGTCACGTATCCGTGCTTGTGCGAGACGGACCAGAGCCGCGGCAGGAAGGTGAAGATCAGCGGGTAGACCAGGATCGTGTACGGCACGGCGAAGAAGCCGGCCGCGCCCGCCGCGTAGATGGCCGCGGGGACGGCGACGAAGGTGTACGCGGTGTAGAGGTCGCCGCCGAGCAGGAACCAGGTGACCCAGGTGCCGAACGACCGGCCGCCCAGGCCCCATTCGTCGAGGCTGTTCTCGTTCTCGGCCCTGCGCCACCGGGAGGCGAGGAAGCCCATGACCGTGACGGCCAGGAAGAAGAAGATGAAGACGGCGAGTGCCACGCCGTTGACGCCGTCCTTCATCGCGCGTCACCTCCCTTGCGGGCGCGCTGGTCACGCTGCCACAGCTTGTACGCGACCATCGTGAGCACGGTCGACACCAGCACCCAGAGCATCTGGTACCAGTAGAAGAACGGGATGCCCGCGAAGACCGGTTCGACCTTCGCGTACGAACTCACCCAGAGCATCGCCACGAACGGGGCTGCCAGGCACAGCGCTATGACGATCCTGGTCGGTGTGATGACCGGTGGTTTCCCGGTTGTGGCTTCTGACATGGTGGAAGCGTCCCCTTGCTGATCAGCGTTCAATGCCGAGGAAATGTAGGGGACTGCTTTTCCGAACGGAACCCCTCACCGTTGCACGGCTCGGCGGGGCGATCGGTTCAGGCCGGATTCCGGCGGTTCAGAGCCAGCCCTCCTTCACCGCCCGGACGCCCGCCTCGAAGCGGCTGCGGGCGCCGAGCCGGGACATCAGCTCCGAGCTCATCCGGCGCACCGTGCGCAGCGAGACGCCGAGCCGGCGGGCGGCGATGTCGTCGGTGCAGCCGATGCCGAGGAGCATGACCAGTTCGCGCTCCTGGGGGGAGAGGTCGTGGGCGTCACGGCGGGGCGCCTCGCCGAAGGGGGTGCCGGCCTCCCACAGGTGGTCGAAGAGGACGCCGAGCGCGTGGACCAGTCCGGGGCTGCGCACCTCCAGGGCGCCGGCGCGGCCGTCGCCGGGGTCGACGGGGACGAGCGCGGCCTCCCGGTCGACGATGACCATGAGGAGCGGGACGACGGGCACGGTCCTGGCCTCGCCGCCGAGTTCGCAGTACCAGCGGACGTAGTCGACGGTGGGCTGGTCGTTGCGGAAGCTCTCCTGGTAGATGGAGCGGATCCGGACACCGCGCTCCAGCGCGAGCTGGTCGAGGGGCTGGCTGGCGTCCATGGTGTCGGGCAGCTGCGCCCCGCCGACCAGGAGGGAGAGGCATTCCTCCCGGGCTCCGGCGGCGAGCGATTCGAGCCGCCGGCGCACGGCGTCCAGACCCGTCACGCGCTCCACGACGTCATGGGCGGGGCCCGGTCCGCCGGCGTACGCGGCGAGGATGTCGGCCACCGCCCGCTCGGCCCGCTCGACCTCGCGGCGGCGGCGGCTCAGCTCGGCCTCGGCGCGGGCGAGGAGGAAGGAGAAGCTGACCTCGGGGTTGAACGGCACCGGGGCGCCGGATCCGTCCTCCATGGCGACGAGCCGGGCCTCGGCGAGCAGGCCGAGCGCTTCGCGGACCTGCTCCTGGGGCCAGTCGAGCCGGGCGGCCAGGCCGGCCACGCCCTCCTCTGGATGGTCGAGCATGAGTCGGTAGACGGTCTCGGCCGACCGCTGGATTCCCAGCGCCTCCAACAAGGCGTATCCCCCCGGTCAGAACCCTGTGTGCGTCCGTGCGTCCGTGTGTCCGTGCCTCTGGGCACGTCGGACGTGCGCGGCGATCGTATGCCGTCGCCACGCTCAGGTATAGACCAATGAGACTTCTCGCGTTAGTACGTCAGGTCGCGGAGACGCGGTGCAACAAACAGCTGCGGGGCGGGAGTTCGTGCTCCAGGATGGACGAGGGTTGGTCTAGTCCAACCTCTCGTCCGTCTTCCGCCGCTCCATCGAAAAGGACCGCACCCCATGGCGATCCCGCAGCGCACCATCGTCCTCGGCGCCCTCCCCTTCGGCACCGTCGTCGACGAGGCCACCTCGTTCGCGATCCTCGACCGCTTCACCGAACTCGGCGGCACCGTCGTCGACACCGCCAACAACTACGCGTACTGGCTCGACGGTGCCACCGGCGACGAGTCCGAGGTCACCGTCGGGCGCTGGCTCGCCGCCCGGGGCAACCGCGACTCCGTCGTCCTGTCCACCAAGTGCGGAGCCCGACCCCGTCCCGGCACCGACGAGTGGGAGGGACTCTCCGAGAAGGTCGTCAAGGCCGCCCTCGACGACAGCCTCGGCCGGCTCGGGACCGACCGCGTCGAGGTCTTCTGGGCCCACGTCGAGGACCGCGAGGTCCCGCTCGCGGAGACCGTCGGCGCCCTCGCCGACCTGGTCGACGACGGCAAGGCGGGCGAGCTCGGCGCCAGCAACCACGCCACCTGGCGCGTCGAGCGCGCCCGCGCCCTGGCCGGCGACCGCCCCCGCTACACCCACCTCCAGAACCGCCACTCCTACCTGCTGCCCCGCTTCGACAAGGCCCTGCCCTCCACGGCGCACGTCCACGTCACCCGCGAGCACCTGGACTACGCCCGCGCGGAGCAGCTGCCCGTCTGGGCCTACAGCTCCCTGCTCTCCGGCGGCTACACCCGCCCCGAGATCGGCATCCCCGAGGCGTACGACCACCCCGGCACCCCGCCCCGGCTCGCCGCCCTCGCCGAGACCGCCCGCGAGCTCGACGCCACCGTCAACCAGGTCGTCCTGGCCTGGCTGCTCGGCGGCGAGCAGCGGATCCTGCCGATCGTCGGCGCCAGCCGCGTCGAGCAGATCGAGGAGGTCATGGGAGCCCTCACCCTGACGCTCGACCCCGAGCAGCGCCGCCGCCTCGACGAGGCCGGCGCCTGACGGTCAGCCCCGGCCCGCCCGGACCGCCACGGGGGCGGGGGAGACCAGCAGCTCCTGCCCCCGGTGGTCGGACAGACCGCCGGGGTCGGTCAGCGCGTACCGGTGCACGCGCAGCCCGCCGCCGGTGAACGTCCAGTCCAGCCGCCACAGCGGGAGCGGTCCCGGCCCCCAGCTCACCGGAAGCGCCGAGGACGAGGCCGTCACCGCGTCGGAGAACGCTCCCCGCAGCCCGTCCAGATCGCCCATCGCCGGGGTGGTGTTGAAGTCCCCCGAGATCAGCAGCGGGCGCGGGTTCGCCCGGGCGTCCGCGAGCAGCGCCGCGAAGTGCTCCTTCCGCACCGCGTCGGTCTCCCGGACCACCCGGTAGAAGCCCCGGCTCAGCGGCGACCGCTCGATGTCCAGCTGCACCGGGACGTGCACGTTGTAGAACGACACCACCCGCCCCGCCACGTCGACATCGGTCCGCAGCACCTTGTTCCGCTCGAACCGCTCCCGCCACGGCACCGGCCGGTCGTCCGTCGCCTGCCCCGGCCCGACCGGCGGAGTGGCCACCACCGGGAAGCGCGAGAGCGTCACCAGCTCGCCCCGCACCACCACCCGGTAGCCCGGAAAGGCGGCGCGCAGCGCGTCCAGCCGGTCGATCTCCGTGTGCGTCCCGTCCCTCCAGGCCAGGTACTCCTGGAGCAGGTACACGTCCGCGTCCTTCGACCGCAGGAAGCGGTGGAAGGCGGCCGGGTCGTCGGTGGTGTCCCAGTACAGGGTGTTCCAGGAGAACACCCGCAGCGCGCCCGCCGGGGCCGGCGCCGGACCGCCCCCCGGCACCAGCGCGCCCCAGTGCACCCCGGCCCGGCCGGCCCCGGCGAGCAGCAGCACCGCCAGCGCCCCCGCCAGCCACCGGCGCCGCACCCGGTCCCGTACGCCCGCGCACAGCGCGAGCAGCGCCAGCGGCACCACGAGGAAGGCGATCGGGGGAGCGAGGTCCGGCAGCAGCCACGGCCACCACGCCCCACTGAGGAACAGGCCCGGCACGGCGAGCAGCGCCCACCCCGCCACGGCCACCGCGAGCACCCGCGGGAAGGTCGTCCGAAGATTCACGACCGGGGACGCTAGCAGCCCCAAGTCGACTCTTCCGCAAGAAAGTTGACCGTCTCGAACTGCGAGAAGAGGCGATACGGGGACGATACGCGACCCATACGCGGACCCGGTGTGCTCCTCCCATGACGCAAACCGTGTCGGTCGTCATACCGGCCTACAACTCCGCACGCACGCTGGACGCCTGCCTCGACTCCGTGTTCGCCCAGACCCACCCCGTCCACGAGGTCATCGTCGTCGACGACGGCTCCACGGACACCACCGCCGAGATCGCCCGCCGCCACCCCTGCACCCTCCTCGGCGGCGGCGCCAACCGGGGCGTGTCCGCCGCCCGCAACACGGGCATCGCCGCCGCCACCGGGGACGTCCTCTTCTTCCTCGACTCCGACGAGGCCCTCACCCCCGGCTCCGTCGAAGCGGCCCTGGAGATCCTCCGCGCCGACCCCGCCGTCGGCTGCGTGCACGGTGTCATCGCCCCCGAACCGCTCGTCGACGACGGCCCCGTCGAGTGGTACAAGACCCTCCACGCCTACTGGTGGCGGGCCCGCGGCGCCGGAGTCGTCGAGACCGCCTTCTTCGCCCAGGCGGCCGTCCCCCGCGAGGTCTTCGACCGCGTCGGCGGCTTCGACGAGTCCCTGCGGGACTCCGAGGACCTGGAGTTCAGCGACCGGCTCGCCCCGCACTACCGGATCGTCCTCACCGAGCGGGTGATGGCCCACCACGACGAGGAGCACCGGCTCGGACCGCTCCTCGCCGAGACCTACCGGCGGGCCCTCCTCCTCGTCCCCGCCCTGCGCTCCGCGAAGGCCGGCGGCCGCACCAACCTCACCGCCAACACCCCCGCCTCCGTCCTCGCCGCCGCCCTCCTCCTCGGCTCCCCGGTCCTCGGCGCGCTCCTCGCCCTCCTCGGCGCGCCCGGCGCCTGGCCCGCCCTCCCGGCCGCCGCCGGCCTCCTCGCCTTCTGCGCCGCCAACGCCGGACTCGTCCGCTTCGCCGCCCGCCGCCGGGGCCTCGCCTTCGCCCCCTTCTTCACCGCCGTCCACCTCGCCTGCCACACCGCCCTCCTCGCCGGGGCCGCGGTGGGAGCCGTCCGGGGGACACCCGCCCCCACCACCCCGGCGACCCCCTCCGCCGCGAAGGCGGGCACCCCGTGATGGACCGCGTCCGCCGCTGGCTCACCCCCGTCGTGGTGGTCGCCGCCCTCGTCGGCGTCTTCCTCCTCGTCAAGGACCAGGGCGCCGAGGCCGCCCGCGCCTTCGCCCGCGCCGACGCCGTCCCGCTGCTCGCCGCCTCCGTCCTCGCCAACATCGCCGGACTCGTCCTCGCCGTCCACGCCTGGCGCGTCCTCATCCCCGGCGACCACCCGATCCGGGGCCTGCTCGCCGCCAAGATCTACTTCCTCGGGCAGCTCAGCAAGTACGTGCCCGGCCGCGTCTGGGGCGTCCTCACCCACATCGCCCACGGCCGCGCGGCCGGCGTGCCCGGCGCCCGCATGACCTCGGCGTACGTGCTCAGCCTCGCCCTCACCCTGCTCACCGGCGCCGCCGTCGGTCTCGCCGCCGCGCCCGCCGCGCTGCCCGGCCACTGGTACTGGCTCTGCCCGCCGGCCCTGGTCTTCCTCGCCGGCGTCGTCCGGCCCGCGATCATCACCCGGCCGGTCACCTGGCTCACCCGGCTCGCCCGCAGGCCCGTCGACCCGCCGCCGGACACCGCCGTCCGCCGGGCCGTCCTCCTCGCGCTCGCCTCCTGGACCGCCTCCGGCCTCCACCTGTGGTTCCTGCTCCTCGCGATCGGCGCGCCCCCGTGGTCCGGGCTCGGCGCCGCCGTCGGCGGCTTCGCCCTGGCCACCGTGGTCAGCAGCCTCGCCGTGATCGTCCCCGACGGCTGGGGCGTACGGGAGCTCACCCTCACCGCCGCCCTCGCCACCGTCCTGCCCGGCGGCCTCGCCGCCGCCGCGGCCCTCGCCAGCCGCCTGGTCTGCGTCCTCGCCGAACTCGGCAGCTCGGCGGTGGTCCTGGCCTGGTCCCGGCTCCGCGGAGCCGGCGACGTCCCGCCCGCCGAACACCCGACGAAGCCGCCCCACCGGCCCGACACCCCCGTACGGCCGGGCCCCCACGCCCCCGCCCCGGCCGGCACCCCCCTCCCCGAGTACGCCGCCGTCCCCCACGCCCACCCGTACTGCCTCACCACCCCGATCGGAGAAAACGCCCATGTACACCCTTGACGAAGCCGAGCGGTTCGACATCGACCAGGTCCACGACCTCTACCGCCGCTACGTGAACAAGAGCCAGGTCTCCCTCATGACCTCCTTCGGCTTCGGCCGGGAGCTGGTCAGGAGCGCCGAGGGGGCCCACCTCACCCTCACCGACGGCCGCCGCGTCCTCGACCTCACCGGCGGGGTCGGCGTCCTCAACCACGGCCACAACCACCCCCGCATCCTCGCCGCCCGCGAACGCTTCGCCCGCGACCGGCGGATGGAGGTCCACAAGACCTACTTCTCGCCCTACCTCGCCGCCCTCGGCCACAACCTCGCCGAGATCCTCCCCGGCGACCTCAACATGGCCTTCCTGCCCAACTCCGGCGCCGAGGCCGTCGAAGGCGCCGTCAAGCTCGCCCACAAGTTCCACAACGGCAAGCGCCACACCGTCCTGCGCGCCGACTGCGCCTTCCACGGCAAGCTCCTCGGCTCCGGCGGACTCACCGGCCAGGCCCAGTTCGGCTTCCCCACCATCCCCGGCATCGACACCTTCCGCTACAACGACCTCGACTCCGTCCGCCGCGCCGTCGCCGCCCACAAGGGCGACGTCTACGCCCTGCTCATCGAGCCCTTCAGCGCCTCCACCATCCAGGAGTGCTCCGAGGAGTTCCTGCGCGGACTGCGCGAGATCTGCGACCGCGAGAAGATCATCCTGATCTTCGACGAGATCTACACCGGCTGGGGCAAGACCGGCTCCCTCTTTCACTTCATGCGCTACCCCGGCCTCCTCCCGGACGTCCTCACCACCTCCAAGTCCTTCGGCGGCGGCAAGTCCTCCATCTCCGCCTACATCGCCCGCGAGCCGGTCTTCCGCAAGGTGTACGACAACCTCGGCGACGCCCTGATGAACTCCACGTCCACCACCTACTACGGCTTCGGCGAGGAGTGCGCCACCGCCCTCGAAGCCGTCAACATCGCCGTCGAGGACGACTACCCGGCCCGCGCCCGCGCCCTCGGCGCCGTCCTCCAGCCCGGCCTGGAGCGGCTCGCCAAGCAGTACCCCGACGAGATCGGCCGCGTCGCCGGAGCCGGCGCCCTCTGGGGCGTCTTCATCGAGGGCGGCCCGAAGATCCTCGACCTGGTCGCCAAGCTCGCCCCCGGCGGCATGGCCCGCGACCCCCGCTTCAAGACCAAGCTCGTGACCTGCGCCGTCATCAACGCGCTCTACCAGGACCACGACATCTACACGTACTACACGCTCAACGGGCTCAACCCGCTGATCATCGGCCCCTCCCTCGTCACCGAGCCCGAGGAGGCCGAGCGCGTGGTCGACGCCCTCGACGACGTCCTCTCCCGCGGCCTCACCGGCCTCGTCGCCCGTTTCATCAAGCAGAAGGTGAGCTCCCAGTGGTGATCACGATCACCGGCGCGGCCGGCATGCTCGGCTCCCGGCTGGCCGAACGACTCCTCGCCGAAGGCCACGAGGTGCGCGGGGTCGACCTGCGCCCCGGCCCCGGTGTCGTCCTCACCGGCGACATCCGCGACCGCGAACTGATGGACCGGGCCCTCGACGGCGCCGACGTGCTCGTCCACGCCGCCGCCGCCCTGCCCAGCTACCCCGACGAGCAGATCCGCTCGATCATCGTCGGCGGCACCCGGAACGTCTTCGCGGCCGCCGCCGCGGCCGGCACCCCCCGGGTCGTCCACATCTCCTCGACGGCCGTCTACGGCCTGCCGACCATCGTGCCGACCCCCGAGGAGTACCCGCGCGAACCCGTCGACACCTACAGCCGCGCCAAGGCCGCCGCCGAGGAGATCGCCGAGCGGTACCGGGCCGAGGGCATGTGCGTGCCGATCCTCCGCCCGAAGACCTTCGTCGGCCCCGGCCGCATGGGCCTCTTCTCGATGCTCTTCGAATGGGCCGAGGAGGGCCGCAACTTCCCCGTCCTCGGCAAGGGCAACGTCAAGATCCAGATGTTCGCCGTCGACGACCTCGTCGACGCCGTCGTCACCGTCATCCACGCCGACGACGACGTCGCCAACGACACCTACAACCTCGCCGCCGCCGAGTTCGGCACCCTCCGCGAGGACTTCCAGGCCGTCCTCGACGCCGCCGGCCACGGCAAGCGGGTCGTCGGCCTGCCCGCCCGGCCCGCGCTCGCCCTGCTCAGCGTCCTCCAGCGGCTCAAGCTCTCCCCGGTGTACGGGCGCCTGCTGCACAAGCTCATGGACGACTCGTACGTGAGCATCGACAAGGCCAAGGCCCGCCTCGGCTTCACCCCGCGCCACTCCAACGCCGACGCCGTGCTGCGCACCTACGAGTGGTGGCGGACCGCCCGGCACACCGCACCGGCGGCGGGCGCGACCGGGCGCACCAGCCGAGACCCGTGGAAGCAGGGCCTGCTGTCCACCGCGAAGATCTTCTTCTGAAGGGCCGTGCGATGAACCAGCTCACCCGCACCACACCGCACCCGCCGAACCGCCCCGTCCCGCACCTGACGGGGGCGGCCGGCCCCGAGCCCACCGCCCTCCCGCAGGCCGGCGCCACGGACCCCGCGTCCCCTCCCGCGCCGGCGCCCGACCTCGTATCCGCCTCCGCATCCGCCACCGAACCCCGGGCCGACCCCGGACCGGCCGTCCCGCACACCCCGACCGCCCCGCCCGATCCCACGCTCCGCGGGCGGCGCGGCCTGCCCGCCCCGCTCGCCCTCCTCCGCCCCGGCCAGTGGCCGAAGAACCTCCTGGTCGTCCCGCTCGCCCTGCTCGACGGCGGCTGGGGCGGCGGAGGCGCGGCCCGCGTCGGCCTCGCCCTCGTCGCCTTCATCCTCGCCTCCTCGCTCGTCTACGTCCTCAACGACATCGCGGACGTCGAACGCGACAAGCGGCACCCGGTCAAGCGCCACCGCCCGCTCGCCTCCGGCCGGATGAGCATCCCCGCGGCCTGGGCGACGGCCGCCGCCCTCGCCGCCCTGCTCGTCCCCGCCCTCTACCCGCTCGGCCCCGGCGGCGCCCTCGTCGTCGGCGCCTACCTCGCGGTGAACGGCGCCTACAGCTGGAAGCTCAAGCACGTCCCGCTCATCGACGTCTTCGTCGTCGCCACCGGCTTCGTGCTCCGCCTCCTCGGCGGCTACGAGGCCACCGGCCGGCCCGCCGGGATGTGGCTCGTCCTCACCGTCCTCGCCTTCTGCCTGGTCCTCATCCTCGGCAAACGCCGCCACGAGCTGAGCGTCTCCGGCACCGGCCACCGCCCCGCCCTCGTCGGCTACTCGGCACACTTCCTCGACCTCGTCCTGGTCCTGTGCTCCGCCCTCGCCGTCGTCGGCTACCTGCTCTACCTGCGCACCGAGTCCGGCTTCGGCCCCTACGCCCTGCTCACCGTGGTCTGCGCGCTGCTCGCACTCTTCCGCTACCTCCAGGTCGTGGTCGTCGACGGCGGCGGCGGCGAACCGGTCAAGACCCTGCTGCGGGACCGCGTGATGCTCGTCAACGCGGGCGTGTGGGGCGCCCTGCTCCTGCCCCAGCTCGCCGTCTGACCCCGCACCCCGCGCAGCCCTCGCGCCTTCTGCGCCTTCTGCGCCTTCCGCGCCTTCCGCGAACCCCTCCCGCCCACGAACCGCCGAGGAACCCCGATGACCGCACCCCTCGTCTCCGTCGTCGTCCCCATGTACAACGACCGCCGCACGGTCGACCTCTGCCTGCGCTCCGTCCTCGCCCAGACCCACCCGAACGTCGAGGTGATCGTCGTCGACGACGCCAGCACCGACGGCTGCGCCGAGATCGCCGCCACCCACCCCGTCCAGCTGGTCCGCGTCACCGAGAACGGCGGACCCGGCGCCTCCCGCAACGAGGGCGTCCGCCGCGCCCGCGGCGAGATCGTCTTCTTCCTGGACGCCGACCTCACCATGCACCCCGAGGCGGTCGCCGAGGCCGTCGCGCTCTTCGAGGAGCATCCGGAGTACGGGGCCGTGTTCGGAGTCCCCGACAAGGAACCCCTCTTCCCCGAGCCGCTCGTCGGCCAGTACCGCATCCTCCAGTACCACTACTGGCGCAAGAGCGCCGAGGGCGACGTCAGCGGCGGCTTCTACGCGCTCGGCGCGGTCCGCAGATCGGCGTTCATGGAGGCCGGCTGGTTCAACACGGCGCTGCGCCAGACCGAGGAGATCGACCACGCGGAGCGGCTCGCCGCCCGGTGGCCCATGCTGCTCACCTCGCGGATACGGGGACGGCTCTCCGACGAGAGCCGGATGAAGCCGCTGCTGCGCAAGGCGTTCGTCCGCAGCCGGCTGCGGGTGCCGTTCTACTTCGACCGGGGCCGGGCCATGCAGGGCATGGAGACCGGCGGCCGGGCCGCCGCCTCCGCCCTCGGCGGGCTCGCCGTCGCCGCCCTGCCGCTCGCCGCCGTCTGGCCCGCCGCCGCGCTGCCGGTCGCGGCGGCGGCCCTCGCGGGCTCGGTCCTGGCCGACTTCGGCCAGTACCGCTTCGTCGCCGAGGAGCGCGGCCTCGCCTTCACGGCCTTCTTCACCGGCGCCCACCTGCTGGTCAACACCGCCGTGGTCGCCGGCCTGGCCACCGGACTCGCCCAGTACGCGACCAGCGGCCGCTTCCGCCGCATGTACCAGCCGGGCGAGGCATTGGCATGAGCGTCACGCCCACCCCGCTCCGCACGCCGGGAGAGCCCGGCGGACCGGGAGAGCCCGGCGGCCCGGGAGAGACCGAACCGTCCGGAGGCGTCGAGTCGTACGAAGAAGCCGAGTCGTCCGGGGAGGCGGGGAAGTCCGGACAGGCAGAGTCGTCCGGGGAGAAGGGGAGGTCCGGACAAGCCGAGTCGCCCGGAGCGGCCGGGAAGCCAGGGGCCGCCGGCCCGGGCCGCGCCGCGACGCCCGCCGCGACGTCCGCCGCGCGTCCGGATCCCGGCCGGCGGCCCGGCCTTGCCCGGCGGATCGCCCGGGGGGTACGCCTCTGGTACGGGCGGGCCGTCGTCACCGCCTCGGTCGTCTGGCTCGTCTACGCCGTCGTGCGGTGGCTGATCAGCGGTCGCCTGCACTGGTCGATCATGCTCGACGTCGTCCCCCCGCTGATCCTCCTCGGCACTCCGCTCCTGCTGCTGGTGGCCTCCGCCGCCGCCTGCGGGCGGCGCCGCCCGGTCGCCGCCGCCGTCTCCGGCGCAGCCCTCGCCCTCGCCCTGGTCACCGGGTCCGGGCTCAACTGGCCCGCGCTCTGGCGCGAGCCGGGCCCGGTACCGGCCGGCGCCCTGCGGGTGGTCTCGCTCAACACCCAGTACTGGGCGATGGCGACCGGCTCCGACCGCCTGATCGCCCTGCTCAAGAGCCGGAACGCCGACGTGTACCTGCTCCAGGAACACGTCGGCTGGACCCCCGGCCTCGGCGAGGACGGCTACTGGCCGCTGGAGGACGACGCCGAACTGCGCCGCGCCTTCCCCGGCTACCACCTGGCCCGCCGGGGCGAGCTGCTCACCCTCTCCCGCTACCCGATCGTCGCGCAGCGCCCGGTGGGACCCGGCCCGGAGCTCACCTTCGGCAAGCGGCCCGACTTCGGCCAGGTGTTCGCGCGGGAGAAGGTGCTCCGCACCGACATCGCCGTCGGCGGCCGGGTGCTGAGCACGTACAACGTGCACATCACCGTGCCGCTCGCCCTCGACAACCTCAACCCCTTCACGGACTTCGACCACGACAGCTATCTGCGCCGCAAGCACGCCTGGCGGGAGGCGGAGTTCGAGGGTCTGAAGCGGGACGTGGCCGCCAACACCCACCCGACCGTGATCGCGGGGGACTTCAACGCCACCGCCGCCATGCGCTCGCTCGACGAGCTGCGGAGCGTGGCCCGGGACGCCACCCCGGCGAACCCCTCCTTCCTGCCGCTGAGCTGGAAGTTCGCCTCGCTGGGGGAGTTCGGGGAGGACGAGCTGTTCAACCGCGACCTGCCGTTCTTCCGGGTCGACTGGGCCTTCACCGACGGCCCCACGACCCTCCACCGCTACGACCTCCTGCCCACCGACGGGATCTCGGAGCACCGGATGCAGGAGCTGCGGCTCTCGCTGTGACGGCCCCTGCCGGTCACGCCGGGCGGCACGGCTGTGACGGCGCCGCGGGTCCGGTCACGCCGAGAGGCACTCCACCCGCTCGCCCAGCAGGATCGACCGCTCCAGGGCGCTGAGCCGCGGGCCCGGCTCGATGCCCAGTTCGTCGACGAGCGTCAGCCGGATCCGCCGGTAGGCGGCGAGCGCCTCGGCGGTCCGCCCGGACCGGTGCAGGGCGAGCATCAGCTGGCCGTGCAGCTGCTCCCGGAAGGGATGGGCGACGGTCAGCGCCATCAGCTCCCCGACCACGTCCGCGTGCCGGCCGAGTGCCAGCTCCAGGCGCAGCTTCTCCTCGGTGGCCCGGATCCGCAGCTCCTCAAGCCGCAGCACTCCCGGTTCGAGAGCGGGGGTGCTCTCGCCGGCGAGGACCGGGCCCGTCCACAGGGCGAGCGCGTTGCGCAGCTCCAGGACGGCCTCGGCGCGCCGGCCGTTCTCGGCGAGGTCCCGGGCGCGGGCGGTGCGGGACTCGAAGACCGAGGCGTCGAGCTGGTCGGGGCCGATCCGCAGGCGGTAGCCGTACGACAGGGTCTCGATGGCATCGGGCGAGCCGAGGGAGGCCAGGGCGCGGCGCAGCGCGGAGACGCAGATGCGGATCTGGGTGCGGGCGCTGGCCGGGGGCCGCGGCCCCCAGACGGCCTCGACCAGGCTCTCGGCGGAGACGGCCCAGTCGGGTTCGAGGGCGAGGGCGGCCAGGACGGTCCGGGCTCGCCGGCCGCCGAGCGGCACCGCTCGGTTGTCGACGGTGGCCCGCAGCGGGCCGAGCACATGGAGGAACACGACGAAGTCTCCCCGTTCGTTTCTCGGTCAGGTGGTCGAGGTGGTCGCGGCGGGGCCGCTCACAGGAGGCGGCAGTCGGCCACCGTGTAGCCGCGGAGTTCGGGCGGGTCGGCGGCGAGCATGCGCCGGCAGATGTCGAGGGCCCGTCCGATGGCGTCGAGTTCGTCGGGACAGTCGACGCAGAGCGCGATCCGGACGGAACCGCCGGCGACGAGGGCGCGGGTGGTCTCGACGGGGTCGGTGGGGCGTACGGCCCGCCGCAGGGTGTGCAGGACGTCGCCGGAGGTGAGGTGGGCGGTGTCCGCCACGGCGGGTGCGGACAGCGAGATGCCGATGAGGTAGATGGCCGGATCCGAGTGGTGCGGGCCGGTCAGCCCCAGGAGAAGCCGTCGCCGGAGGCGGTGGGGGTCGGCGTGGGGGCGGCGGCCGGGGCGGGTGCCGTGGCCGGCGCCGTGGCGGCGGCCGGGACGGCGGCGGCCGGGGGAGCGGTCTCGGCGGCGGCGAGCAGGGCGCCGGCGACGGCGAGCGGGGCGAGGGCGGTGACGAGGGCGCGGCGGGCGGACGTGGGCATGGCGGAGTACCTCCGGTGGGAGCGGTTCGCGGGATTCGTGTCGTCAGGCCCCTCGGAGGGGCTCTCTCTCGACGTGTTCCAGCTTGCTCGGCCGGGGCGGGGTCTGTCAGTGCCTCCGGGGTGGCATCAACCGACCGGGCGCTTGGCGCCAGCTCCGTACCGCCGTGTCCGTACGGCTCCGACCTGCTGTTTCGCGGGTGGTGTCACGTTCCTGCCGGACTGAAGGTGCAAGGCGGTACCCGGCCTTCCGCGAGGCGGCCGCGGAAAGCGGAGGAGGGGCCCGCCGGTCCGGCGGGCCCCTCCTCCTCGTACGTCGGTGTCGTGCTCCGGCGACTCAGCCGTTGGGCCGCTGGAGCCGGGCGACGAACTTGTAGCGGTCGCCGCGGTAGACGGAGCGCACCCACTCGACCGGCTCGCCCTGGGCGTCCAGGGAGTGGCGGGAGAGCATCAGCATCGGCAGGCCGACGTCGGTGCCGAGCAGCCCGGCCTCGCGGGGGGTGGCGAGCGAGGTCTCGATGGTCTCCTCGGCCTCGGCGAGGTGCACGTCGTAGACCTCCGCCAGGGCGGTGTAGAGCGAGGTGTACTTGACCAGCGAACGGCGCAGCGCGGGGAAGCGCTTGGCCGAAAGGTGAGTGGTCTCGATCGCCATCGGCTCGCCGTTCGCCAGCCGGAGGCGCTCGATGCGGAGCACCCGGCCGCCGGCCGTGATGTCGAGCAGCCCGGCGAGGGTGTCGTCGGCGGTCACGTAGCCGATGTCGAGGAGCTGCGAGGTGGGTTCGAGCCCCTGGGCGCGCATGTCCTCGGTGTACGAGGTGAGTTGGAGTGACTGGGAGACCTTCGGCTTCGCCACGAAGGTGCCCTTGCCCTGGATGCGCTCCAGCCGGCCCTCGACGACCAGTTCCTGGAGGGCCTGGCGCACCGTGGTGCGCGAGGTGTCGAACTCGGCCGCGAGCGTGCGCTCCGGCGGCACGGGGGTGCCCGGCGGAAGGGTCTCCGTCATGTCGAGGAGGTGCCTTTTCAGCCGGTAGTACTTGGGCACGCGCGCGGTGCGGGTGACCGCCCCGCCCTCTGACTCCGTGCTGCCCGCCTCCGTGGCCATGGCCTGCCTTCCCGACTGTGCTGCTGCCGTCACCGGCTCCTCCGTCTGTCGCGGCTCACATGGTGGCACGGACCGGTCACGGGTCGTCGGCCTCCCTCAGGTGTCGGTCCGATAACGGACGCGACTGCCCTTCTTATACACCCTTGACACCCCCAAAGGTCTAGGCCAAGCTCCGGGTACTGGTCTAAACCATTAAAGACCAGGTCCCAGCCCCACGAGCACTACCTGACGTATGTCTTCGCGCGGTGGGCAGGGGTTGCAGGCATCCCTGAGGAGGGTGGCGTGAAGCGCAAGCTCATCGCGGCGATCGGCGTCGCGGGCATGATGGTCTCTATCGCTGCGTGTGGTACCGACAGCGGTGACAAGGACAAGGGCAAGTCCGAGGGCGGCAACAAGTCGCTCACCGTCTGGGTCATGGACGGTTCCGCTCCCAAGGAGTGGATCGACGGTGTCAACAAGGAGTTCGAGGCCGCCCACCCCGGCGTCAAGGTCAAGGTCGAGGTCCAGCAGTGGACCGACATCCAGACCAAGGTCACCACGGCCCTCTCCGAGGACACCCCGCCGGACGTCCTGGAGCTCGGCAACACCCAGACCACGGGTTACGCCGTCTCCGGCGGTCTCGCCGACCTCTCCGGTGACAAGGAGAAGCTCGGCTACAACAACTGGAGCAAGGGCATGCTGCCCTCGGCCGAGCTGGACGGCAAGCTCTACGCCGCTCCGTGGTGGGCCGCCAGCCGCGTCGTGATCTACGACAAGGCCGCGTACAAGAAGGCCGGCGTCACCCCGCCGAAGACCCGCACCGAGTGGATCGAGGGCCTGAAGAAGCTCAAGGCCACCGACGCCAAGTCGCAGCCGATCTACCTGCCCGGCCAGAGCTGGTACGTCCTCGCCGGCTTCCTGTGGGACGAGGGCGGCGAGCTCGCGGTCAAGGACGGCGACAACTGGAAGGGTGGCCTGGCCACCCCGCAGGCCGCCGCCGCGATGAACTTCTACAAGGAGCTGCAGTCCTTCTCGACCGCTCCGAAGGACAAGGACGAGGCCACCCCGCAGCAGTCCGTGGACGTCGTGCCCAAGGGCGGCGTCTCCTCCTGGATCGGTCTCGGCTGGGAGGCCGGCGGCGCGATCGCCGCCATCGAGAAGGCCGGCAAGAAGTCCGACTTCGGCTACTTCCCGATCCCGGGCAAGACGGCCGACAAGCCCGGCTCCGTCTTCTTCGGCGGCTCGAACCTCGCCGTCGCCGAGCGCTCCCAGAACCAGGAGCTCGCGAAGGAGTGGCTGGCCTTCGTCACCAACAAGAAGCAGCTGGAGTCGTACGGCACCGCCAACAAGGGCGGCATCATCCCCGTCGACACGTCCGCGCAGGTCACCCCTGAGGCCGGCTCCTTCGCCGAGGCCATGGTCAAGGTCGCCGAGGTCGGTCGCATCACCCCGATCACGGGTGGCTGGGCCAACGTCGAGACCGAGCCCAACCCGATCAAGGGCTACATGACCAAGGTCCTGAAGGGCGAGGACCCGCAGAAGGCCGGCGAAGAGGCCGACAAGGTCATCGCCGAGCGCATCAACGAGAAGTAATCCCACCCCGGTGGCGTGGCCGGCTTCCCCCGGCCACGCCACCAGGGCGTTGCAGTGATTGCGGCCCGCTCCCCCGGGCCGTGCCCCGGTGGGCGCGGGAGCCCCAGAACCGCGAGGAAGAAGACCATGACCGTGGACTCCCAGGGGACGGCGACCGCCGGTTCCCAGGACGCGCCCGGGAGGGCGGCAGGGAAGTCGCAGACTCCGCCACCCCCTTCCGGCGCGAAGGAAGCCCTTCAGCCCTCGCGCGGCAGACGTTCGCTGCCTGGTGGGCTACTGCCGTACCTGCTCGTCACGCCCGCCCTGCTGTCCATGGCGGTGCTGCTGCTCTACCCGCTCGTCAGCAACCTGATCCTCTCCTTCCAGTCGGTCAACCGGCGTGAGCTGATCCGCCGCGAGACCCCCTGGGTCGGCTTCGACAACTACACGGAGCTGCTGAGCGACCCCGACTTCTGGACCGTCGTCCTCCGCTCGGTCCTCTTCACCGCCGCCAACGTCGCCCTGATCATGGCGATCGGCACCGGCATCGGCCTGCTCCTCAACCGCCTCGGCAAGAAGATGCGGCTGGTGCTCTCCCTGGCGCTCGCCTTCGCCTGGGCCATGCCGATCGTCGCCTCCGTCACCATCTTCCGGTGGCTCTTCGACGAGCAGTACGGCGTCGCCAACTGGCTGATGCGCACGCTCGGCTTCTCCGGCTACGAGCAGCACAACTGGTTCGAGACCAGCTTCTCCACCTTCGTGATCATCACGGCGCTCGTCGTCTGGGGCTCCGTCCCCTTCGTCGCCCTCAACATGTACGCCGGCCTCACCACCGTGGGCTCCGAGCTGTACGAGGCGGCCCGCATGGACGGCGCGAGCGGCTGGCGGACCTTCTGGGCCGTGGTCTTCCCGAACCTCAAGCCCTTCTTCATGATCACCACCTTCCTGGAGATCATCTGGGTCTTCAAGGCGTTCACCCAGGTCTACGCCATGAACCAGGGCGGCCCCGACCGCGCCAGCGAGACCCTCCCCGTCTTCGCGTACATCGAAGGCATGAGCCAGCAGCACTACGGCGTCGCGGCGGCCATCTCGATCCTCACCATCGTGATGCTCCTCGTGGCCATGTCCTTCTACTTCCGCCTGATCCTGAAGCAGGAGGACGAGCAGTGAGCACCACCGCACAGACCCCCGAGGCGCGGACCCCGCAGAAGCTGCGCACCCGCAAGCCGCTGACCGTCGGCACCGTCGCGAAGAACGCCGCCGCGATCGTCCTCGCCGTGATCTTCGTCTTCCCGGTCTACTGGATGTTCTCGTCCTCGCTGAAGCCGCAGAGCGAGATCCTGACCAAGGACCCGGTCTTCTTCTTCACCCCGACCTTCGAGAACTACTCGACGGCCACCGGTGTCGACCTCTTCTGGACGTACGTCACGAACAGCCTGATCGTCACGGTCGGCGCCGTCGTACTGGCCCTGCTCGTCGCCCTCGCCGCGAGCTTCGCGATCGCCCGCATGAAGTTCAAGGGCCGCAAGGGCATCGTCCTCATCGTCATGATGGCGCAGATGGCCCCCTGGGAGGTCATGGTCATCGCGATGTACATGATCGCCCGCGACAACTCGATGCTGAACAGCATCCCGCTGCTCACCGCGATCTACTTCGTGATGGTCCTGCCCTTCACCATCTGGACCCTGCGCGGCTTCATCGCCGCCGTCCCGGTCGAGCTGGAGGAGGCCGCCCAGATCGACGGCTGCACCCGCGGCCAGGCGTTCCGCAAGGTCATCTTCCCGCTGCTCGCACCGGGCCTGATGTCCACCTCGCTCTTCGGCTTCATCACGGCCTGGAACGAGTTCGCCATGGTCCTCGTGCTCAACAAGGACAAGACGAACCAGACCCTGACGCTCTGGCTCACCCAGTTCCAGACCGCGTTCGGCGACGACTGGGGCGCCACCATGGCCGCCTCGACGCTCTTCGCCCTGCCCGTGCTCATCGTGTTCCTCTTCCTCCAGCGCAAGGCCGTCGGCGGCATGACCGCCGGCGCGGTGAAGGGATAACGGCGCCCCATGACCACACTCCTGCACGGCTCGGACACCCTGACCCGTGACGCGCTCACGGTGCTCCAGCCCGGCTTCGTCGGCACCACCGCCCCCGACTGGCTGCTCCGCCGGATCGGCGAGGGACTGTCGTCGGTCGGCCTCTTCGGCCGGAACGTCGTCAGCCCCGAGCAGCTCGCCCGCCTCACCGCCCAGCTCCGGGCCGAGCGGGACGACGTCCTCGTCGCCATCGACGAGGAGGGCGGCGACGTCACCCGCCTGGAGGTCAACGACGGCTCGTCCTTCCCGGGCAACTACGCCCTGGGCCGGGTCGACGACGTCGAACTGACCCGGGCCGTGGCCCGCGAGCTCGGCCGCCGGCTCATCGACTGCGGCATCGACCTCAACTGGGCCCCCTCGGCCGACGTGAACTCCAACGCCGAGAACCCCGTCATCGGCGTCCGCTCCTTCGGACCGGACCCGGACCTGGTCGCCCGGCACACCGTCGCGTACGTCGACGGGCTCCAGGCTGTCGGGGTCGCGGCCTGCACCAAGCACTTCCCCGGACACGGCGACACCAACGTCGACTCGCACGACGCGCTGCCCCGGATCGATGTGGACCTCGCCACACTGCACGCCCGTGAGCTGGTACCTTTCCGCGCGGCCATCGCCGCGGGTACCAAAGCCGTCATGAGCGCGCATATCCTGCTTCCCGCGCTCGACACCGACCGTCCGGCCACCCTGAGCCCGCAGATCCTCACCGGTCTGCTCCGCCAGGAGCTGGGCTTCGACGGCCTGATCGTCACCGACGGCATGGAGATGCAGGCCGTCGCGGCGACGTACGGCATCCAGCGCGGATCCGTCCTCGCGATCGCCGCGGGCGCCGACGCCATCTGCGTCGGCGGCGGGCTGTGCGACGAGGACACCGTACTGCGGCTGCGTGACGCGCTGGTCGAAGCGGTACGGACCGGTGAACTGCCCGAGGAGCGGCTGGCCGACGCCGCGGCGCGCGTGCGCGCCCTGGCGGCCTGGACCCAGGCGCACCGGGCGAGGGGGGCTGGATCGGTGCCGGGCGCGGCAGTGCAGGAGGGGACCGCGCCCGGCGCCGACGTCGGACTCGTGGCGGCCCGCCGGGCCCTGCGGATCACCAAGGGCGCCGAGCTCTACACCCCGGTGTCGAGCGCCCCGTTCGTCGCCTCGTTCACCCCGGTCGCCAACTTCGCGGTCGGCGACGAGACCCCGTGGGGCGTCGCCGCCGAGCTGGACCGGCTGCTGCCGGGCACGGAGTCCGGTTCCTTCGACGCGGAGGCGACGGTGGAGTCCGTCCTCGCGGCGGCGGGGGAGCGGCGGATCGTCGCGGTCGTCCGCGACCTCCACCGGCACCCGTGGATGACCGCGGCCCTGGACGGCCTGGTGGCCGTCCGCCCGGACACCGTGGTCGTCGAGATGGGGCTCAACGAGGCCGAGCCGCGCGGCGCCCTGCACATCGCGACCCACGGCGCCGCCCGGGTCTGCGGCCGGGCCGCGGCCGAGGCCGTGGTCGGCACAGGCGCCTGACGCCCGGAGAAGCACACGAGAGGGGCCCGGCACCTGTTCCCAGGTGCCGGGCCCCTCTCGTGTGCGTCCCAGTGGGATCAGATGCCCTGCCAGGAGGGCTTGTTCGCGTAGGTGTGGCGGAAGTAGTCCGCGAGCTTCAGCTTGGAGGCGGCGGCCTCGTCCACGACCACCGTGGCGTGCCGGTGGAGCTGGAGGGCGGAGGCCGGCACGAGCGCGGCGACCGGGCCCTCGACGGTCTGCGCCACGGCCTCGGCCTTGCCCTCGCCGGTGGCGAGCAGCACCAGGTGGCGGGCCTCCAGGATGGTGCCGATGCCCTGGGTGATGACGTGGTGCGGGACCTGCTCGATGTCGTTGTCGAAGAAGCGGGCGTTGTCCACCCGGGTCTGCTCGGTCAGCGTCTTGATCCGGGTGCGGGAGGCGAGCGAGGAGCAGGGCTCGTTGAAGCCGATGTGCCCGTCGGTGCCGATGCCGAGGATCTGGAGGTCCACACCGCCGGCCTCGACCAGCGCCCTGTCGTACGCCTCGCAGGCCGCCTGGACGTCCTCGGCGGAGCCGTCGGGGCCCATGAAGTGGTCCTCGGGGAGGCCGAGCGGCTCCACGACCTGGCGCAGGACCGTCGAGCGGTACGACTCCGGGTGCCCGGCCGGCAGGCCGACGTACTCGTCCAGCTGGGCGATTCGCGCCCGGGAGGCGTCCACGGAGCCGGCCCGCACCTGGGCGGTCAGGGCGTCGTAGATCGGGATCGGGGTCGAGCCCGTGGCCACGCCGAGCAGCGCGTCGGGCTTGCGGCGCAGGAGGTCGGCGATGCCGTCCGCGATGAGCTCTCCGCCCGCCTTGGCGTCCTTGACGATGACAACTTCCACGCTGTGCCTGCCGATCTGGTGAGGGGCTGGGGAGGGGCCATGTGGTATAGACCAATCAAAGTCCCAATCTAGCAGAGTGAGGCCCGTCTCCTCATGCCGTTCCGCACCCCGGACGGCCCGCGCCGCCCGGCCCCTCTCCATGGTCGGCCGCCCCCGCCCCACCAGCCACCCGGGCCGCCCCGCCCCTCCTCCGCCCGGGCCGCCCCGCCCTCCCCTCGCCCTCCCCTCGCCCCTCATCGGCCCCCGCCCAGGGTCGGCTCAGGTCAGCGAGCCTCCCGTGGCGTCGATCCAGGCGCCCGTCACCCAGCGGGCCTCGTCCGAGGCGAGGAAGGCCACCACGTCGGCTATGTCCGACGGGCTTCCGACCCCGCCGAGCGCCGAGTGCGCCGCCGCCCCGGCCCACGCCTCCTCGCTGCCGCGCAGCCATCCGGCGTTGATGTCCGTGTCCACGATCCCGGGCGCCACCGAGTTGACCGTGATCCCGCGCCCGCCCAGCAGCTTCGAGAGGTCACGGGTGAAGACGTCCAGGGCGGCCTTCGACATGGAGTAGGCGATCAGGTCCGGCATCAGTGCCGTCCTGCTCAGCCCGGTCGACACATTGACGATCCGGCCGCCGTCCCGCAGCCGCTCCGCCCCCAGCCGCGCGAGGAAGAACGGCGCCTTCGTGTTCACCGCGAACACCCGCTCGAACTCCTCCTCGCTGATCGTCCCGAAGGGGTTCGAAGCCGCGATGCCCGCGTTGTTCACCAGGATGTCCAGCCCGTCCGCCCGCGCGTCGAAGGCCGCCCAGAGCGCCGCCGCGTCCCCCGGCACCCCCAGCTCCTGCCCGATCGCGAACGCCTCGCCGCCCGCCGCCTCGATCGCGGCGACCGCCTCCTTCGCCGCCGCCTCGTTCGCCCCGTAGTGCACGCCGACCCGTGCGCCGTCCCGGCCCAGCCGCTCGGCGATCCCCCGTCCGATGCCCCGGCTCGCGCCCGTGACCAGTGCCGTCTTCCCCGTGAGCACGCCCATGGCGACGCCCCCCTCATTTCCTAGTGGTCGTTACAGAAAAACCGTACTCCATGATCCCTAACGCGCGCTATAGAATTCACCCCATGGCGACGAAACAGCGCGGCCGCCCCCGCTCCTTCGACCGGCCCACGGCCCTGGAGCAGGCGACGATGGCCTTCTGGGAACGGGGCTACGAGACGACCTCCGTCTCCGACCTGACCCGTGTCATGGGCATCAGCGCCCCGAGCCTTTACGCGGCCTTCGGGGACAAGCGGACGCTCTTCGAGGAGGTCGTGGCGGAGTACGCGCTCTCGCACGGAGCCTTCGGCGCCCGGGCCTTCGCGGAGGAGCCGACGGCCCGCGCCGGCGTCGCGCGGATGCTCCGCGAGGCCGCCCTCCACTTCACGGAGCCCGGCCACCCCCGCGGCTGCCTGGTGATCTCGGCGGCGATCAACTGCTCCAGCCCCGAGGTGGAGGAGTCCCTGCGGGCCCGGCGGAACGCCAACCTGGCCGGCATCGAGGAGCGGATCCGCCAGGACGTGGACTCCGGCGAGCTGCCCGCCGCCACCGACCCCCGCGTGCTGGCCCGCCTCGGCGGAGCCGTGCTCCAGGGCATGTCCCAGCAGGCCCGCGACGGGGCGACGGCGGAGGAGCTGACGGCGGTGGCGGAGGCGGCGATGCTCGCCTGGCCCCCGGCCTGACGGCGCGGGAACCGCGACCGGCGGCGCGGAGGAGCCGGAGGCGGCAAGGGCCGGAAGGGGAGAGAGACGAGTCCGGAACGACCGCGGGCCGCGGCGCCTGGCGGGACCCTCAACCCGCCCGGCACCGCAGCCCGGGTGTGCCCGGCCGGGGGTGTGCGGACCCTCGGCCGTGAAGGGAGGTCTCGGCGCAGTCAGGGCAGAGAGCGCCGGGTACCTCGTCCATCCTCCTGTGCGGGGAGGATGGAGGCTGTGTGGAGTTCGATGCGCCCATTGTGGACTAGACCATTCTTGTCTGTCCATCCACCTGAACGCGGTGTTTCCGGGCCCATCCTCCAACACGCGGCCCCGAAGAGCCAGGTTCACCAGCCGTTAATTCCGCGGGTACGCTCGCACCGTGCCCTCCATGAACGACCTCGTCCGCCAGCACACCGCCCTGAGCGACTCCGACCTGGAGTGGCTCCACCTGCTGGTGTCGGAGTGGCAGCTGCTCTCCGACCTCTCCTTCGCCGACCTCGTCCTGTGGGTCCCCACCCTCGACGGCACCCGGTACGTCTCCGTCGCCCAGATGCGGCCGAACACCGGCCCGACCTCGTACCAGGACGACATGGTCGGCCACCTCGTCCCGCGAGGCCGCCGCCCGCTCCTGGACGCGGCCCTGGACGAGGGCCGGATCGTCCGCGAGGGCGACCCCGAGTGGCGCGAGGAGGTCCCAGTCCGGGTCGAGTCCATCCCGGTGCGGCGCGAGGGCCGGGTCCTCGGCGTGATCGCCCGCAACACCAACCTGCTGACCGTCCGCACCCCCTCCCGGCTGGAGCTCACCTACCTCCAGTCGGCCTCGGACCTCGCCCAGATGATCGCGGCCGGCTCCTTCCCCTACCCCGGCGAGCAGTCCGACATGGACTCCCTGCCGCGGGCCGGCGACGGACTCGTTCGCCTGGACGCCGACGGCATGGTCCAGTACGCCTCGCCCAACGCCCTCTCCGCCTACCACCGGCTCGGCCTCGCCGCCGATCTGGTCGGCCAGCACCTCGGCCAGATCACCGCCGAACTGGCTCCTTCCCGCGGCCCGGTCGACGAGGCCCTGGTCAAGCTCGCCTCCGGCTACGCCCCCAGGAACTTCGAGGTGGAGGGCAGCGGCGGGGTCATCCAGCTGCGGGCCATCCCGCTCAAGCCCAAGGGCAGCCGGATCGGCTCCCTGGTCCTGCTCCGGGACGTCACCGAACTGCGCCGCCGCGAGCGCGAGTTGATCACCAAGGACGCCACCATCCGGGAGATCCACCACCGGGTGAAGAACAACCTCCAGACGGTGGCCGCCCTGTTGCGCCTCCAGGCCCGCCGGATGGATTCCGACCGGGGGCGCGAGGCCCTCAACGAGGCGGTCCGGCGCGTCGGTTCGATCGCCATCGTCCACGAGACTCTGTCCCAGAACCTGGACGAGCGGGTCGAGTTCGACGAGATCGCCGACCGGGTCATCGCGATGGTCGCCGAGATCTCCCCGGGCAAGGTCACCTGCCGGCGCAACGGCCGCTTCGGCATCCTGGACGCGGAGGTCGCCACCCCGCTCTCCATGGTCCTCACCGAGATCCTGCAGAACGCCCTGGAGCACGCCTTCGCCCCCGGTGAGCACGGCACGGTGGAGGTCAGCGCGGTCCGCGGCGAGCCCCGCCCGGACAGCCGGCTCCTCATCACCGTCCGGGACGACGGCCGGGGCCTGCCCGAGGGCTTCGACCCGCAGAAGGCCGGCAACCTCGGCCTCCAGATCGTACGGACCCTGGTGGAAGGGGAGTTGGGCGGCACCTTCGACATGCGGCCCGGCAGCGAGGGCGGCACGAAGGTGGTCCTGGACATCCCGGTGCGCCCGCAGAAGTGAGGCCGCACCCGTGATGACGGGTCGTCCGACGACGGGGGATCCGTCATCAGGGGGGATTCGCCATCACGGGGGATTCGCCATCACGGGGGATTCGCCATCACGGGGGATTCGTGATCACGGACAGCAGCGAGCCCCGGACCGAAGTGAATCGGTCCGGGGCTCGAATGCTGTGGGTTACTGCTGCACTGCTTTACTGCTCTGCGCGCTGCGGCTCGGGGGGCGGTGATTGCGTACACGGTGTACGCGCCGCCTCAGCCTCAGGCTGTGCAGGTGGCTCAGGCGCTGGCGTTGCGCGCCCGGTTGCGGGCGGCACGGCGCTTCATCGCGCGGCGCTCGTCCTCGCTGAGGCCACCCCAGACGCCGGAGTCCTGGCCGGACTCGAGCGCCCACTGCAGGCACTGCTCCATGACGGGGCAGCGGCGGCAGACGGCCTTGGCTTCCTCGATCTGCAGCAGCGCAGGACCGGTGTTGCCGATGGGGAAGAACAGCTCGGGGTCTTCCTCACGACAAACGGCGTTGTGACGCCAGTCCATGGCTGCTACCTCTCTTGGTTATTACGTGCAAGTTGCTTGTGAATGTGAACGCTTTCACGAATCCCCCAACAAGTGAAGGGCCGACTGCCGGATGAACCGGTGTGGTCCTTGGTTTGAGGAGGGGTTCTGGCTTTCAGTGGAGGCCGGTCTTGCGGGCCGTCCCGATCGCCAAGAAGAGACTCGCAAACCTCGGCAGCGGATACAACCCCTTCCGGAAAGTTTTTTTTGATTCCTCGGTGTCGGCTAGGTCACAGCCGTACTTCTAAGGGGTGGATGCGCGCCTAAACGTTCGAGTGCAAGGACTTTCGGCCCTTCCACTCACACAATCACACGCAGTGCACGGCGTACGCCTGTGAACGTCACGCTCGTACGCAGTCCGAGGTGGTCTCCGTCCATCTGGAGGGGGAGAGGCACCTTCGAATGCAAGGTGAAGTCGGTCAGGTCATGGAGAGTTGTCGCGTGCCTGCCGCGAGGGCCCCGTTCGGGGGTGGAAGTGAGCAGCTGGGTGGCGTACCGGGCCACCGCCGGCGTCGACAGACGGCTCAGTCCGAGCACGTCGAGCGCGGTCTCGAAGGACGCCTCCGGGGACGCGTACACCGGGCGATTGCCCAGGTAGGTCCAGGGGGAGGTGTTGCAGATTATGGAGAGGACCAGGTTCTCCACCGGCTCGGCGCCGGGCCGCTCCAGGGTGATCGTCCCGTGCCGCCGGTTCGGTTCCTCCAGGAACTGACGGAACACCTGGCGCAGATACAGGGCGTGGGTGGACCGCTTCCCCCGCTCGCGCTGCTGTTCGACCCGGCCGATCACGCTGGCGTCGAAACCGAGGCCGGCGCAGAAGGTGAACCAGCGGGCCGGCACCTCCTCGTCCGGCGTCCCCGGGGTCCCCGACGCGAGCCCGAGGCTCACCGTCCGGGCTCTCCGCTCGCGGAGCGCGTCCAGCAGCGCGCCGGTCGCCTCCACGGCGTCGTTCGGCAGCCCCAGCGCGCGGGCGAAGACATTGGTCGAACCGCCCGGCACCACCGCCAGGCCCGGCAGTCGCTCCGGATCGGGCCCGTCGTGCAGCAGCCCGTTCACGACCTCGTTGACCGTGCCGTCGCCACCCAGGGCCACGACCAGGTCGATCTCCCCCGACTCGGCCGCCCTCCGGCCGAGGTCCCGGGCGTGCCCGCGGTACTCGGTGGAGACGGCCTCCAGCTTCATCTCGCTGGCCAGCGCGTGGATCAGCACGTCACGGGTGCGGGCACTGGTGGTGGTGGCTGCCGGGTTGACCACGAGAAGTGCGCGCATGACCGCCAGCGTACCTACCCGGGGGTACCGATCCCACTCCCGCCCGATCCCCGGACACCTCCCCGGACGTCTCCGCGGGTCCCGGCCCGGGTCTCGGCCCCGGCTCTCCGGCCGCCCCCGTTACGCTGCCCTTCATGAGCAGCGCGGAGCAGAGCAGTACGGAGCAGAACGGCACGGAGCGGGCACCCCGCCCGAACCGGCTGGCCGCCGCCGCGGGCGTGGCCCTCGTCGAGGCCGTCGGGCTCCTCGCCGGCGGTGCCTACGTGCTGGTGCGGACCCTCCTCGACGGAGACGCCGACCTCACCGGCGGGGTGACCGGCGGTGTGACACTGCTCGCACTCGGCCTGATCCCGCTCGCGGCCGCCCTCGGCCTGTGGCGGATGCGCTCCTGGAGCCGCGGCCCCGCCGTGATCACCCAGATCCTCGCCCTGCCGGTCGCCTGGCAGATGCTCCAGACCGACGGCGTGATCCCCTACGGGATCGTCCTCGCCGTCCTCGCCGTGACCGGGCTCGTCCTGCTGGTCAACCCGGCCACGACCGAGGCGCTCGGCATCCGGCGCCCCGGCCGGGAGAGCTGACCTCACTCCTCCACGAGGAGCTTCTCCCGCAGCTGCGCCAGGGTCCTGGCGAGCAGCCGGGAGACGTGCATCTGCGAGATGCCGACCTCCTGCGCGATCTGGGACTGGGTCATGTTCCCGAAGAACCGGAGCAGCAGGATCCGCTTCTCCCGCGGCGGAAGGTCCTCCAGGAGCGGCTTGAGCGACTCCCGGTACTCGACCCCTTCCAGGGCCTCGTCCTCCGCGCCCAGGGTGTCCGCGACCGCCGGCGACTCGTCGTCCGTGTCCGGCACGTCCAGGGAGAGCGTCGAGTAGGCGTTCGCCGACTCCAGGCCCTCCAGGACCTCCTCCTCGGAGATCCCGAGGCGCTCGGCCAGCTCGTGCACGGTCGGTGACCGTCCGTGCTGCTGCGACAGCTCCGCCGTGGCCGTCGTCAGCGACAGCCGCAGCTCCTGGAGCCGGCGCGGCACCCGGACCGCCCAGCCCTTGTCGCGGAAGTGCCGCTTGATCTCGCCGACCACCGTGGGCGTCGCGTACGTGGAGAACTCCACGCCCCGCTCCGGGTCGAACCGGTCGACCGACTTGATCAGGCCGATCGTCGCCACCTGCGTCAGGTCGTCCAGCGGCTCGCCGCGGTTGCGGAAGCGCCGCGCCAGGTGCTCGACCAGCGGCAGGTGCATCCGCACCAGCCGGTTGCGCAGTTCGGCCTTCTCCGGGGAGCCCTCCGGCAGCGACCGCAGCTCCACGAAGAGCGCGCGGGCGCCGCTGCGGTCCTGCGGGTGGGGGCCGCGGGGCGCGCCGTCGCCCCCGCCGTCCACCACGGCCTCCACCGTTGCCTCAGTGGCGCCGGCTTCCGGCGCCTCGGGGGCAACGGCATCGGCCACGGCGGCCACGGCGCTCCCGTCCGGGGCCGATGCCGATGCCGGTGCCGGTGTCTGTGCCGGGGGAGCCTCGTCGTGCTGCTCGTGCTCGCTCATCTGGTCCGCCTGCTGCTCCGTAGCGACCTCATGCGGCCCCGCCGCCTGCTGACCGGGGATGCCGGCCGTCGCGTCCCCGCTCCTCACGCCGGGCCTGGCCCCGCGCCGCGCTGTTTGTACAGGCTGATCGAGACCGTTTTGTCCTCCGCGACCGAGGACTCCACCTTCCCGGCCAGCGCCGACAGCACCGTCCAGGCGAAGGTGTCCCGCTCGGGGGCGCGGCCGTCCGTCGTCGGCGCGGACACGGTCACGTCGAGGGAGTCGTCCACCAGCCGGAAGACGCAGCTCAGGACCGAGCCGGGCACCGCCTGCTGGAGCAGGATCGCGCACGCCTCGTCCACCGCGATCCGCAAGTCCTCGATCTCGTCGAGGGTGAAGTCCAAGCGCGCCGCGAGGCCGGCCGTGGCCGTACGCAGCACGGACAGATAGGCACCCGCAGCGGGCAGCCGGACTTCCACGAAGTCCTGGGTCCCGGGCTCGCCTGCGATCTGGGACACCCTCACCTCCAAGGTGGCACAAGCTCATTCGGGGCCCGGGGGAAGGCCCCCGGACCGGGCGGCTCACGCAGGGGCTGCGCGGTCCGCCGTGACGCTATCGCGATCCATCCTGCCGTGTCGCCGCAAGCCCTCGGGCCCCCGAACCGGTCCGTCACTCATGGTAGGCCCATGGGTGCGGACGGTGGCCAGGGGTGTGCGGGGGTCAAAAAAGCGGCGACCGGCGGAGGTGTGACGTACCCAGCGGCTCCCCGCTCGAACCGCTCCGGCCCCAAGAGGCCGTCGGGCTCAGACGAGCGCCTCGTCCACGAAGCACCAGCGCCACGCCTCGCCCGGCTCGAAGGTCCGCATCACCGGATGTCCGGTGGCGTCGAAGTGCCCGGTCGCGTGCCGCCCCTGCGAGGAGTCGCAGCAGCCCACGTGCCCGCAGGTCAGGCAGAGCCGGAGCTGCACCGGGTTGGTGCCGTCGGCCAGGCACTCGGGGCAGGTCCGGTGGAGCGGGGCCGGCTCGGGGCGCGGCATTTCTGCTACGTGCGGGCACTCGATCATGATGGCCAGGGTACGTGGCGGACGCCCCGGACCGGCCGGTCCCGACCGGGCATCCCACCGGGCGTCCCACCGGGCGTCCGGCCGGCCGTCCCGACCGTCAGGACGGGACCGGACCGGTGGACCGGCGAACGGCGTGCCGAAGCGGCGTGACGAGGACGAGAAGGAACGGGGAGGCGGAGGGCGGCATGGACGCACTGCGGCTGGTGGCACTGGTGGCGGCGAGCGCGGCGGTGGCGGGGCTCGCCCGCCGCACGCCCGTACCGGCGCCGCTCCTCCTCGTCGCGGCCGGTCTGGCCGCCTCGTACGTCCCCGGGGTCCCCGACTACACGCTCGACCCCCACATCGTGCTGCCGCTCATCCTGCCGCCGCTGCTCTACACCGCCGCCGTCGACTCCTCCTACCTGGACCTGCGGGCCAACATCCGCCCGGTCGCGCTGCTCTCCGTCGGCTACGTCCTCTTCGCCACCGTGGCCGTCGGCTGGCTCGCGTACGTCCTCGTCCCCGACCTGCCGCTGACCGCGGCGCTCGTCCTCGGCGCGGTGATCGCCCCGCCGGACGCCGTGGCCGCCACCGCCATCGCCCGCAAGCTCGGCCTTCCCCACCGGATCACCACGATCCTCCAGGGCGAGTCCCTGGTGAACGACGCGACCGCGATCACCGCCTACAAGGTCGCCCTCGCCGCCGCCGTCGGCGAGGGCATCAGCTGGGCCGGCGGCCTCGGCGAGTTCGCCCTCGCCGCGGTCGGCGGCGTGGGCGTCGGCCTGATCCTCATGGTGCCGATCCACTGGCTGCGGACCCGGCTCACCGAACCCCTGCTCCAGAACACCCTCTCCCTCCTCATCCCCTTCATCGCCTACGCGGCGGCCGAGGAGGTGCACGCCTCCGGGGTGCTGGCCGTCGTCGTGGTCGGCCTCTTCCTCGGGCACAAGGCGTGGAAGGTCGACTTCGCGACCCGCCTCCAGGAGGAGGCGGTGTGGAAGATGGTCGCCTTCGTCCTGGAGTCCGCCGTCTTCGCGCTGATCGGCCTCCAGCTGCCCTACGTCGTCCGCGAGCTCGACCCGTACGGCATCGGCGAAGCCCTCTGGTACGCCTTCGGGGTCTTCGTCCTCGTCGTCGTGGTCCGCTTCGTCTGGGTCTTCCCGGCCACCTTCCTGCCCCGCAAGCTCTCCGCCCGGGTCCGGGAGCGCGAGCCCGGCGTCGACTGGAGGGCGCCCGTGGTCGTCGGCTGGGCCGGCATGCGCGGCGTGGTCTCCCTCGCCATCGCCTTCTCCATCCCCGTCGTCACCGACGGCGTCGAGTTCCCCGCCCGCAACCTCGTCCTCTTCCTCACCTTCACCACCGTCATCGGCACCCTCGTCGTCCAGGGCCTCACCCTGCCCCCGCTGATCCGCGCCCTGAAGCTCCCGGGCCGCGACCGCTACCAGGAGACCCTCGCCGAGGCGCAGGCCCAGAGCGAGGCGTCCCGGGCCGCGCTGGCCCGGCTCGACGACCTCCTCGCCGACGAGCGCAACGCCCTGCCGGACCCCCTCGCCGACCGCCTCCGCACGGTCCTGGAGCGCCGCCGCAACAGCGTCTGGGAGCGCCTCGGCGCCGTCAACGAACTCACCGGCGAGACCGCCGACGACACCTACCGCCGCCTCTCGCGCGAAATGATCGAGGCCGAGCGCGAGGTGTTCGTCCGGCTGCGCGACGAGCGCCGCATCGACGACGAGATGATGCGCACCCTCCTGCGCCGTCTCGACCTGGAGGAGGCCGCCGCCCACCGCGAGGAGACGGACTAGAAGCCCCCGCCCCCGGTGATCACGGCGGCGATCCGGGTTCCGGGCGGGAAGGCGTCCTCCTCGGCGAGGGAGACCAGGGCGAGGAGCATTTTGGCGACATACAGCCGCTCGATGGCGAGTCCATGCCGCGCCTCGAAGTCCTGTGCGAACGCGTCGAGCGCCGGGGGCGTGCGCCCGTAGCCCCCGCAGTGGAACCGCTCGTCCAGCCACCAGTCGCCGCGGCGGCCGCCGTACGCGGCCTCCTGGAGGCCCAGCACCTCGGCGCCGAGGAAACCGCCCCCCACCACCGGCACGCCCAGCGTCCGGCCGTCGAAACCGGCCGCGAGCCCCGCCACGGTGCCGCCCGTGCCGCAGGCCACCGCGGCCACGTCCGCGCGCCCGGACAGCTCCCGCCCCAGCGCCCCGCACCCCTCCACCGCGAGCGCGTTGCTGCCGCCCTCGGGGACCACGTAGGCGCCCTCGGGGGCCCGTGCGAGGAGGGCGGCGAGCACGGAGGGTTCGTGCTTCGCCCGGTACGTGGCGCGGTCCACGAACTCCAGCCGCATCCCGTCCGCCGCGCACCGCGCCAGCGACGGGTTCAGCGGCCGCCCCGCCAGCTCGTCGCCGCGCACGATCCCGATCGTCGGGAAGCCCAGCAGCCGGCCCGCGGCGGCGGTGGCCCGCAGGTGGTTGGAGTACGCGCCCCCGAAGGTCAGCATCGGCCGCCCGGCGGCCGCGCGCAGGTTGAGCGCGAGCTTGCGCCACTTGTTGCCGGGCAGGTCGGGGTGGATGAGGTCGTCGCGCTTGAGCAGCAGCGTCAGCCCGCGCCCGGTGAACCGTTCGTCCTCCACCGGCTCCAGGGGGGAGGGGAGCCGGGGCCGCAGGGCGGAGAGGTCGTACGTGTCCACCCCGCCATTCTCGCGGGCCGCGGACACGGCGGGCGCACCGGGACCGGACCCGCCGCACGCGCGCGCCCGGCGACGACCGTCACGCGCGCGTACAGACCGGGAAAACCCCCTACGCGCGCAGAACGGGCCAGGAGCCCCTGCGTGCGTACAGACCCGGGCCCCCGTGTGCCCGCGCGTGCCCCCGGCCGGGTGTCAGCGCAGCAGTTCGGCGATCCGCTCCCGCATCGACGCCATGGTGAAGCCGCGCGGGTCCACCTTCCCCGGCTGCCACTCCCGGTGCCCGATCACCGAGCGGTGCGTCCAGCCGTGCGCCCGGCAGAGCGCCGCCGACGCCTTCGCGATCGCCTCCAGCTGGACCTTGGGCCAGGGGTCCTGGCCGTCGCCGAGGTTCTCGCACTCGAAGCCGTAGAAGTGCCGGTTGCCGTCGGAGGTGGCCTCGTCGTCCCGGGGCAGGGCCTTCTCCGCGATCACGGCCCGCAGCACCTCGTCGTCGCCGAGGCCGGCGTGGTTGGCGCGCCCGTGGCCGACCAGATGGACCGTGCCGTCCTTGGCGATCACGCCGTGGCAGAGCGGGCCGGGCAGCCCCGCGTACCCGTCCCGGCAGACGCGGACGGTGTGCGCGGTGCCCCGGGTGACGGTGTGGTGGATCATCACCCCGTGCACCGGCCCCCAGGGGCCCTTGTGGTTCCTGTTGTGGGTGGACCAGTCGCCGACCTCGACGACCGAGAGACCCTCGCCGCGCAGTGCGCCGAGGATCCTGCTCGCGGACAGCGGAACGGCCATGGCGTGCTCCTTCCAGCCTTCCGGCTCCCGCCGGAACGGACCGAGCTTCCGGAGTACCGGAGTCCGCTCCTCCGCTGCCATCCGTTCGGGCCGTGTGCGAGCCGATCCGGACACCCCGGCCGGGTCGTGACTTCCTCCGTCCGGACGGAAATCGGGCGACATGCCCCGAAGATCGCCGAACAGTCCCACCCGATTGTGTAATGGCGCGGCCACGCTCCGTGCTGAAAGGCTTCCTGTCGCAAGCCAGACGTACGAGAGGGAGTTCCATGTCCGTTGGTTCGGTTGGCGACGAGGTCCTGGCGGAGCGGCAGGCCCCGCGGCAGAGTCTCGGCACCGCCGCCGCGCGGAACCTCGCCTCGACCACCAAGTCGGCCCCGCAGATGCAGGAGATCACCTCCCGCTGGCTGCTGCGGACGCTGCCCTGGGTCGAGACGAAGGGCGGTGCCTACCGGGTCAACCGGCGGCTCAGCCACTCGGTGGGCGACGGCCGCGTCACCTTCGTCCAGACCGGCGAGCGGGTCGCCGTGATCCCCGCCGAGCTCGGCGAACTGCCGGCCCTGCGCGGGTACGAGGACGAGGCGGCCCTCGGCGAGCTCGCGGACCGCTGCGTCCAGCGCGAGTTCGCCGCGGGCGAGGTCATCGCCGTCGCCGGAGCCCCCGCGGACCGCGTCCTCCTCCTCGCGCACGGCCGCGTCGAGCGGCTCGGCGAGGGACCGTACGGCGACGAGACGGTGCTCGGCGTCCTCGCCGACGGCTCCTACTTCGGAGAGGACTCCCTCCTCTCCGACGGCGCCGCCTGGGAGTGGACCGCCCGCGCCGCGACCGCCTGCACGGTCCTGGAGCTCAGCCGCGCCGACGTGACCGCGCTCGCCGCCCGCGCCGGCTCGCTCGCCGCCCATCTCGCGTCGGTCGCCGGTCGTCGGGAGCGGCCCACCAACGGCTACGGCGAGGCCGCCATCGACCTCTCTGCCGGCCACGTCGGCGAGGCCGTCGTGCCGCACACCTTCGTGGACTACGAGGCAGCTCCGCGCGAGTACGAGCTGAGCCTCGCCCAGACCGTGCTCAAGGTCCACACGCGCGTGGCGGACCTCTACAACCACCCGATGAACCAGACCGAGCACCAGCTGCGGCTCACCGTCGAGGCGCTGCGCGAGCGCCAGGAGCACGAGCTCGTCAACAACAAGGAGTTCGGTCTCCTCGCCAACTGCGACTACGGACAGCGGATCCAGCCGCACGACGGCGTCCCCGGCCCCGACGACCTCGACGAGCTGCTCTCCCTCCGCCGCGACTCCAAGCTCTTCCTCGCCCACCCGAAGGCCGTCGCCGCCATCGGCCGCGAGCTCAACCGGCGGGGTCTGGTGCCGGAGACGATCGACATGGCCGGCACCCGGGTCCCGACCTGGCGCGGGGTCCCGATCCTCCCCTGCGACAAGATCCCGGTGACCGCCGCGGGCACCAGCTCGATCATCTGCATGCGTACCGGCGAGTCGGACCAGGGCGTCATCGGCCTGCACCAGACCGGCCTCCCGGACGAGGTGGAGCCCGGCCTCTCCGTCCGCTTCATGGGCATCGACGAGCAGGCGATCATCTCCTACCTGGTCACGGCCTACTACTCCGCCGCCGTGCTCGTGCCCGACGCCCTCGGCGTCCTGGAGAACGTCGAGATCGGCCGCCGGCGCTGACGGCTCCGGCCGGGTCCGGGGCCCCACCCCGGGGCCCGGCCGGTCACCACCCCGAAACCCCGCCCCCCGGCCGCGCGTCCCACCGCGCGGCCCGCCGCGAAGAAGGACGACCAAGACCGTGACGCTGACGACCGCGGATCCCGTCACCGACGGGCCGGGCGCCGCAGCGCTCCTCGACCGTACGAGGACCGCCGTGGACCCCCAGATCCGCTCCACCGTCGACACCCTGCCCGGCTCGATACGCCGTGTGGCGATGTACCACTTCGGCTGGGAGGACGCCGACGGCAGCCCCGTGACCGGCCAGGCCGGAAAGGCGATCCGCCCCGCCCTGGTGCTCGCCGCCGCCCGCGCGCTGGGCGCCGAGGAGGGAAGGGCCGTGAAGGCGGCGGCCGCCGTCGAACTGGCCCACAACTTCACCCTGCTTCACGACGACATCGTCGACGAGGACCCGACCCGCCGTCACCGCCCCACCGCCTGGACCGTCTTCGGGATCCCCGACGCCCTGATGGCCGGCGACGCCATGAACGCGCTCGCGCTCCGGCTGCTCGCCGAGGACCCGCACCCCGCCTCCGCGGCGGCCACCGCCCGCCTCGCCGCCTGCGTCATCGAGCTCTGCGCCGGGCAACAGGCGGACTGCGCCTTCGAGTCCCGCGGCCCCCGCGAGGTCTCCCTCGACGAGTGCCTCGCCATGGCCACCGCCAAGACCGGTGCCCTGCTGGGCTGTTCCTGCGCCCTCGGCGCGCTCTACGCGGGCGCGGGGGAGGAGGAGGTGGCGGCGCTCGACTCCTTCGGCCGCGAGGCGGGTCTCGCCTTCCAGCTCATCGACGACCTCATCGGCATCTGGGGCGACCCGGAGCGCACCGGCAAGCCCGCCGGCGCCGACCTCGTCGCCCGCAAGAAGTCGCTGCCCGTCGTCGCGGCGCTCACCTCCGGCACCGAAGCCGCTGCGGAGCTGGCCGAGTTGTACACCCGCGACACCCTGGACGAGCGGGCGGTGCGGGCCGCGGCCGACGCCGTCGAGCGGGCCGGAGGCCGGGACTGGGCGCAGGCCCAGGCGGCGGACCGGATGGGCCGGGCCGTCGAGCACCTGGCGCGCGCGGTGCCGGACCTCTCGGCGGCCGGAGACCTGCTCGCCCTCGCGGAGTTCGTGACCCGTAGAACCCGCTGAGAACCGGATCCCGTTCGGGCTTGCGCGACCACTACAGATGAAGCACTATGTCTGTCGTGGTCGCGCTCGCGGTCACGCCCCCAGAGAAACAGGACCCGGTTTGCGCAAGCTGACGTACTACATCGCCTGCTCCATCGACGGCTTCATCGGCGACCCGCAGGGCGATGCGACCTCCATGTACTCCTTCGTGAACGAGGAGTACATGGCATGGATGAACGGCGAGTACCCCGAGACCGTCCCCGCCCACATGCGGGAGCCGATGGGGATCGACGCCGACAACAAGCACTTCGACACCGTGATCCAGGGCTTCGGCTCGTACCGGCTCGCCCTGGACGCGGGCGTCGCCAGCCCGTACGCCCACCTCCGCGAGTTCGTCGCCACGCGCTCGCTCACCGAGTCGCCCGACCCGAACGTCGAGCTGATCGCCGACGACCTCGTCGGCCGGATCCGGGAGCTCAAGGCGGAGGAGGGCGGGCTCGGCATCTGGCTGTGCGGCGGCTCCGTCGTCGCCGGCGAGCTCGTGGACGAGATCGACGAGCTGGTCATCAAGACCTACCCGCAGGTCTACGGCTCCGGCATGCCGATGTTCGGCGCCGGCTTCGAGCCCCGCGACTTCGAGCTCGGCACCGTCCGCGTCTTCGACAACGGCGTGCTGGTCCGTACGTACACCAGGACGCGGTAGCGGGCGGGCCGCGGCCCCGCGGCCTACCCTTGGTGCATGGGTCACGAAACGCCCCGCACCGTGAGGGACCCGCTGGCCGCGCCGCCCTGCCCGGCCTGCGGACGGCCCCGCGCCACCGTCGCGACCCGGCACAAGGTCCTCGGGGCCTGGGTGCCGGAATGGCGGGTGCAGCCCTGCCGCGACCCCGGCTGCCGGCTCTTCGAGGCACCGGATCCCGACGGCACGGAAGCCACTACCACGCAGGTCACCGGCAAGAACGGCGAGAACGGGAGAAGTCCGGCCACAGGGTGACCGGCCGCGCGCCGGAGCCGGTCATACCGCTACAGTCCGCGCATGTCATCGGAGTCGACAGAAGTCTGGACCGGTTGGTACCGGGACCGCCGCGGTGCGGAAGCGCTCGTCATCACGGCCGACGGCGGGCAGGTCACCGCCCGTGTCAGGGGAATCGAGTACACGGGCGCGGGTTTCGCCGCGCTCACCGCCGCCGGCGAGGGCGGGGAGACCCTCACCGGCTGCGTCCTGGAGTGGGACCTGCCGCTCCCCGTCGTCACCGACGGCACCGCCCAACAGGCCACGCTGAGCTGCCTGCTCACCCTCGGCGAGCGGGCCGACCTCAGCCTGACCCTGCACTACGGCGGCACCGCCTTCGAAGCGGTCGTCGCCGGCGGCGACTTCGAGGGGGCACTGGCCCGGCTGCGCGGCCAGCTCCCCGAGGGCGCCGACTTCGGCCGGCGGATCCTGTCGGCCGTGTGACGACGGCGCCCCCGGGGCCCCTCGCGGGGTCCGTACCGGTCAGCCCTTGAAGGCGGAAGCGAGCCCGTAGCGCCACAACTGGTCGACGCGGGCCCGCTCCTGCGCGTTCGGGGTGGCGTTCCGGCAGGACGGGCCGGGGCCGCCGCCCGACATCAGCTCGCTGCACGGACCGCTGTAGCGGTCCGGCAGCCCGAGCACGTGCCCGGTCTCGTGGGCCGTCACCCGCGTGGAGTCGTACTGCTGGTTCTGCCGGTAGTCGAGGAAGATGTAGCCGCTGCCGTGCCCGTCGGTGCTCGCGTACGAGCCCCGCGAGTCGTTCCCCTCGTAGTACCGGAAGTCCGGGTTGCTGCCCTCGACGAGCCGCACGTTGACCACCGAGCTGTTCCATATCTGCGTGGAACGGGCGATCTGGGTGCGGAAGCTGGGGGCGTTGGCGGCGCTGTAGACCACCGTGACGGCCGCGGCGGCGGACGGGTTCGCCGCCCGCTTCTTCGCGACGGACCGCATGACGGCGTCGAAGAACGCCTGGTTGGCCTCGGCCTCCGCCGCGGAACCGGCGTACCCGGCGTACGCGTGCGCGGTGGTGTCCGGTGCGGCGGCCGCCGGCGCGGCCGCGCCGAGCGAGACCGCGAGACCGAGGCCGAGGGCGGCGGTGAGGGTACGGGTGAGGACCTTGGGGTGTCGCATGGGGGGCTCCTCCTGATCGGTGTCGGGAGAGAGTCTCGAGGCGCGGGAGGCCGCCGGGAAGGATGCCGAACCCCGATAGCACGCTCACATCCCCCCGAAAGGGAAATCTCAATTGGCCTCTTTTTAAGGGCAGTTGAGGGGATCCGGACGTCTGGTGCGGGACCGGAACCCCGCCCTACGCTCGGGGCATGGAGCTGGAGGTGAGACACCTGCGCGCGCTCTGCGCCATCGCGGACGCCGGCAGCCTGCACAAGGCCGCGCGGCAACTGGGCATGAGCCAGCCCTCGCTGACCACCCAGCTGCGCCGCATCGAGAACGCGCTGGGCGCCGAACTCTTCTCCCGGGGCCGCACCGGCTGCCGCCCCACCCCGCTCGGCCGCTCCGTGCTCAGCAGGGCCCGCCCGCTCGTCGCCGACATGGCCGCGTTCGTCACCGAGACCCTCGCGGAGGCGTCCCGCGCCGAGGGGCCCGAGCTCCGCGTCGGCTCCACCGCCAGCCGGGCCCTGCCGGGCTGGCTGCGGCGGCTGCGCGAACGGTTCCCCGGTACCGACGTCGGACTGCGCGTGGACGTCTCCGCCCACGCCCTGCTGCGGGAGGTCGCCGGCGGTCGGCTCGACGTGGCCTTCGTCCACGAGGTCGAGGGCTGCCCCCTACGGGTCCCCGAGGGCCTCGTACGGCGCGTCCTGGTCGCCCGCGAGCCCCAGTTCGTCTCCCTCGCCCCGGGCCATCCGGCCGCCGCCCGCCCCGTGGTGGACCTCGCCGACCTCGCGGGCGACCACTGGATGGTCGACCCCAGCGTGGACGGCGAGTGGGACGGGCTGCGCCGGGTCCTCGCGGCGGCCGGGATCGACCCGCCCCTCCTCCACGGCGACTACCACACGGCCGCCTCGCTCATCGCGCTCGGCGAGGCCGTCGCCCCCTGCCAGCCGACCTCGGTGCCCCGCGAGGACCTCGCCGTCCGCCCCCTGCGCGGCGACCCGCTCGCCGTCCGTCTGCTGCTCTGCGCCCGCCCCGGCACCCTCGTCGACCCGCTCCACGCCGACCTCGCCGACGCCTACCGCGAGGCCGCCCACCGCTCGGCCCCCTACCGCGCCTGGCTCCGCGCCGGAGGCACGGCGGGCCCCTGCCTCCCCGGAGACCGCCCCTGAGGACCCGGACACAAGGGCACGAGGGCACGAGGGCACGACGAAGGGGGTCTACGGGATCACCCGCCTCCGCGGCATCCTCGTCCGCCGCCGCTGGGATCAGCTCTGTGGCGGCCAGGGCCCGTCGAGCAGGCGTCCTGCCTCCTCGACGATCGCTTCCGCCGACCGGTCCCGGTCGCCGCGTCGGACCGCCGACCGGTCGTTGTAGGCGTCGGTCCTGTCGACCAGCGGCCTGAGCGACTGCGGCCGGGCCAGTGCGCCCCAGCCCTCGTACGTGATCAGGTCGCCGCCGGCGCCGGGGTCCAGGCTGCCGTTCACGATCAGCCGGAGCCACCAGCGGACGAGTTCCCAGCGGGCCGCTTCCCACGGGAGGTCCGTGGTGTCGGACGGGAGGTCCTGGAGCAGGCCGAGTTCGGCCGGCACCCGGTCGAAGAGAGCGTCGGCCCGCTCGTGCTCGGAGCGTGACAGGCCGGCGAGGAGAGGGAGGGACTCCGTCTCGACGTCGAGGACCAGGGCCGTGAGGCCGGCCTCGATGAGCTGCTCCGGGTGATGCCGACGGCCGATCAGGCGTTCCAGGGCCAGCATCCGGAGGCAGTCGACGGCCTCCCGCGCCGTCGTGGCGTACGGCGTGAAGGGCGTGGGCAGGGTGACGTCGATGCCCGGTCCACCGTCGACGAAGTACGACCAGAAGTCGATGGTCGTACGGGAGACGAGGCCGCTCGACCGGCCGGCGAACTCGTGGTGGATGTAGTCGGCGAGGTCGTTCCCGTACAGGATGATGTCGGTCTGGTGGACGGACAGGACGGGATGCCCGTGCTCGCCCGCCGTCCCCGGCAGGTAGCGGTGTCCGTAGACCGGGACCAGCTGTGGCGCGCTCTCCAGCTCGGTCCTCGCGACCCGCAGTGCCTCGGATGTCTCCGACGGCCTCGACGGCCAGGCGGGATGCCAGAACCCGCTCCGTTCCACGTCGAAGAGCACGCCGTCCACCGGCCACGCCAGTCGTCCGGCCAGGTCCTCGGCGTCGCCGCCGCGCCAGTCGGGCCAGCTCGACGAGCCGTGCGGGAGGCCGGCGGAGAGGAAGACGCGGTGGTCCGCCGAGAAGGTGAAGCCGAACCGTGCCTCGGTCGCGTCGAGTTCGCGCTCGCTGAGGCCCGGGCCGATCGCGGTGCCGAGCATGCTCTGGAGGCGCCGGGCGTCTTCCCGGGTCAGGAGCGGTGGCGGCTGGGCGGTCATGCCCTCAGCGTAGTGAGCGGTACGGCCCCGCAGGCCACGAGGCCGTGGAAGGCCGCGGTCCACCCGGTGCCCGCCGTGGAGGACGTGGGAGGAAATCCCTCCGGGCGAGGCGACCGCCCGTGGGATCCACGCACCGGTCCACGCCCTGTCCGGAGGCGCCGCCGGGGCGATCGTCATCGCACCGGGCGACGCCCGCGGCACTCTGCTGACTCCGGAGAACCACGGCGGGTACTGCTGCGGCCTCGACGGGGCCGACGGCCCGAACATGGCCTGCGAGGCCTGCGGTCTGCCCGTGGCGAGCCGGATCGACGACTGCTCGCTCTGGCAGGCGGTGTGGCTCGCCCCGGACGCGGTCCGACGCCTCCCCGTCGACGGCGCCTCCCCACCTCTCTCCTGGCCGGAGGTGCTGGCGGAGGGGAAGGCGACGCCTCCGGTCGAGCCGATCACCGCCAGATGGGAGTCCCCGCCGGGGCGGAACCACTGGTGGTCCTGGAGTCCGCGCTGGGAGGCCGCGGCCGGCCAGGCACTCGCCCACCTGCTGGCGGCCTCGGAGGGCCGGCCGGTCACGGTCCCGGACGGCCTGACCGGGGACGTGTTCCAGCGTGCCCTGGACGCCTTGCTCCCGCCCACGGGGCCGCCGGAGCGGCGGTCGGCCCTGGCCGGGCCGGGACGGCCCGCCCCCGAAGCGGACGCCGACATCCTCCTCGTGCCCGTTCATCAGCAGACGGGGGAGACCTGGACCCCGCCCGGCCCGGCACCCTCCGCGCCCTTGGTGCCGCTGCCGTTCGGAGTGTGGCTGTGGCTGGCGTTCCCCGAGCCGCATCTGCCCCTGCCCGCGTCGGGGTGCATGCCCGACGGCGTCCTCCGCGACGACCCGCCCGCGCCCCGTCCCTCGTCCCTGTTCCGTGCCGATCCGGGAACGTTCCAGCGCACCCTGGTCCGCCTGCCGGCCGTCCGCAGCCGGTGGCTGCGCGAGATCCTCGATGACGTCGCAGAGCGCAGACGGGGCGGCCTCTTCTAGTACGGCGTCAGGGAACCCGGCCCTCCGGCACGCGTCCGCCGTCGTCACGTCGCGGATCCACCCGACCTGACGGCCCCGGGGGAAAAGACCGCACCCGGGCCGCCATGGACGCCGTGCTCGGCGGCCTGCAGCCCGGGTGCGGAGAGGTGAGCGACACGACCCGCGAGACGGCGGGCCGAAGCGCCTGACCGGAGATCAGGCCTTCTTGGTCTCCCAGAAGATGCGGTCGATCTCGGCGATGAGTTCGAGCGCCTTCTCGCCGGTCTTCGGGTCGGTGGACGCCTTGGCGGCCGAGAGGGCCTTCAGGGTGTCGTTGACCAGCTGGTTGAGCTCGGGGTACTTCTCGAAGTGCGGGGCCTTGAAGTAGTCGCTCCACAGCACCGAGACGTGGTGCTTGGCGAGTTCCGCGCGCTGCTCCTTGATGACCGTGGCGCGGGCCCGGAAGTGCGGGTCCTCGTTCGCCTGGTACTTCTCCTGGACAGCCTTGACGGATTCGGCCTCGATGCGGGCCTGGGCCGGGTCGTACACGCCGCAGGGGAGGTCGCAGTGGGCGCTGACCTTGACCTTGGGGGCAAACAGGCGGGAGAGCATGGAGCCGTCCTTCCTCGTGATCGTCTTCTCAAGTGGGAGATTACTCGGTGAGAAGGGCGTTTTCGCGAGCGCCCCCTGGGGCTTAGGTCAAAAGTCCGGGGTTCGGCCGAGACTCGTGTACGAGTCGACGAGGGGAGCAGGAGTGGAGCGGGAGGCTACCGCGGCGGCCGCGGCGCCGTTCGGGATCGCCGAGGTGACGGGGGTGTCGATGGTGCCCACGCTGCTGCACCGGGACCGGCTGCTCGTGCGGTACGGCGGGGGCGTGCGGGCCGGTGACGTCGTCGTGCTGCGCCATCCGCTCCAGCAGGATCTGCTCCTGGTGAAGCGGCTGGTCGAGCGACGGGACGCCGGCTGGTGGGTGCTCGGGGACAATCCGGGCGCCGAGGGGGACAGCCGGGTCTTCGGGGCCGTACCGCCCGAGCTGGTGCTCGGGCGGGTGCTCGGCCGCTACCGGCCGGTGACGCCGGGGCGCCGGCGCTCGGCCGGGGTGGTGCTCTCCTGGCTGTTCTCCTCGGTGCGGCCGGTGAGGTCCGACCGTTCGGCCTCCAGGCGCTTGCGGGCCCGGTAGGCGGCGACGTTGGCGCGGGTGGCGCAGCGGTCGGAGCAGTAGCGCCGGGAGCGGTTGGTGGAGGTGTCGAGGTAGGCGTTGCGGCAGGGCGGGGCCTGGCAGAGGCCGAGCCGGTCGGCGCCGAACTCGGTCAGGTGGAAGGCGAGTCCCATGGCGGAGATGGCCGCGTAGCCGGCGGTCGCGTTGGACGAGTGGTCGGCGAGGTGCATGTGCCAGCGGGGCCGGCCCTCGTCGTCCAGGAAGTCGTGACCGGAGATCTGCGGGCTGACCGGGAACTCCAGGAGCAGGGAGTTCAGCAGGTCGACCGCGCCGGTGTGGTCGCCCTCGTCGGCCGCGGTGAAGACGGCCCGCAGCCGGGTCCGGATCGTGCGGAAGCGGGGCAGGTCGGCCTCGGTGACCCGGCGGGCCATCTGCCCGGCGGGGCCGAAGAGTTCCTTGACCGCCTCGACGGAGCCGAGGCTGTCCCTGCCGCGGCCCGGCTCCTCGGTGTTGACGAGACGCACGGCGTAATCCGAGTAATGGGCCAGCTCCACTTGTAGTCCTTACTCTGGCGGGCTAGGGTCGGCGTCGAGGGGGTAATTGGTGTTACCCCTCCGAGGGTATTACTTTCTCGGGTGTTCCGCGGTGAGACGACGACGGAAGGACACGGACATGGGCGACACCGACTGGGCGGGCTGGCAGCGTAGCTGGGACCGTCAGCAGGAGTGGTACATGCCGGACCGCGAGGAGCGGTTCCGCGTCATGCTCGACATGGTCGAGGCGCTGGTGGGGCCGGAGCCCCGCGTCCTCGACCTCGCCTGCGGTACGGGAAGTATCACGGACAGGCTCCTCCGGAGGTTCCCGGGCGCCGTATCCACGGGCGTGGACCTCGACCCGGCGCTGCTCGCCATCGCCCACGGCACCTTCGAGGGCGACGAGCGCGTCACCTTCGTGACGGCCGACCTCAAGGATCCGGAGTGGACGAAGGCGCTGCCGTACGACTCGTACGACGCCGTCCTCACCGCCACCGCCCTGCACTGGCTCCACAGCGAGCCCTTGGCCGCCCTGTACGGCCAGGTCGCCGGGGTCGTCCGGGACGGCGGGGTCTTCATGAACGCCGACCACATGATCGACCCGGCCACCCCGCGGATCAACGCCGCCGAGCGCGCCCAGCGGCACGCCCGGATGGACGAGGAGAAGGCCGCCGGGGTCCTCGACTGGGCCGAGTGGTGGGCGCTCGCCGCGAAGGACCCGGTCCTCGCCGAGCCGACCGCCCGCCGCTACGAGATCTACGGCGAGCACGCCGACGGCGACATGCCCCCGGTCGGCTGGCACGCCGACACCCTGCGGGCCGCCGGCTTCGGCGAGGCCCGCCCGGTCTGGTGCTCGCCCTCGGACACCCTGCTGCTGGCCGTGAAGTAGGCCGGGGTGCGGAAGAGGGGCGGTACGGGCCTTCCGGTCCGTACCGCCCCTCTTCCGTACGCCTCACAGCACCTTGGACAGGAACGCCTTCGTCCGGTCGTGCTGCGGGTTGCCGAGGACGTCGCGCGGGTGGCCGGACTCGACCACCACGCCGCCGTCCATGAAGACCAGCGAGTCGCCGACCTCCCGGGCGAAGCCCATCTCGTGGGTGACGACGATCATCGTCATGCCCGACTCGGCCAGGTCCCGCATGACGTCGAGGACGTCACCGACGAGCTCCGGGTCGAGCGCCGAGGTCGGCTCGTCGAAGAGCATCAGCTTCGGCTCCATCGCCAGCGCCCGCGCGATGGCGACACGCTGCTGCTGGCCGCCGGAGAGCTGGGACGGGTAGTTCCCCATCTTGTCCCCGAGGCCCACCCGGTCGAGCAGGCGCTCGGCACGCTCGCGGGCGACGGCCTTGGACTCGCCCTTCACCTGGATGGGTGCCTCCATCACGTTGGCCAGGGCCGTCATGTGAGGGAACAGGTTGAAGCGCTGGAAGACCATGCCGATGTCCCGGCGCTGGGCCGCGACCTCGCTGTCCTTCAGCTCGTAGAGCTTGTCGCCCTTCTGGCGGTACCCGACCAGCTGGCCGTCGACCGACAGCCGGCCGCCGTCGATCCGCTCCAGGTGGTTGATGCACCGCAGGAAGGTCGACTTGCCGGAGCCGGACGGACCGACGAGGCAGAACACCTCGCCGCTGCGGACCTCCAGGTCGATGCCGCGGAGGATGTGGGCGGCGCCGTAGGACTTGTGGACGCCCTCCGCCTTGACCATGAGCTGATCGGTCATCGCGTCGCCTCCGGGGAGCGCTTGAAGGTGGCGAGGTTCGTCTTGACCCGCTGCCAGGGGGTGGGCGGCAGGCTGCGGAGCGAACCACGGGCGAAGCGGCGCTCCAGGTAGTACTGGCCGACGCTGAACACGCTGGTCAGCGCCAGGTACCAGATGGAGGCCACGAAGAGCATCTCCATCACGGCGCTGGACGTGCTTCCGATGTTCGAGGAGGCGCGGAGCAGTTCGGTGTACTGCACGGCCGAGACCAGCGACGAGGTCTTCAGCATGTTGATGAACTCGTTGCCCGTCGGCGGCACGATGACCCGCATCGCCTGCGGCAGCACGACCCGGCGCATGGTCTTCGTCTGGGACATGCCGAGCGCGTGCGCCGCCTCGGTCTGGCCCTCGTCGACCGACTGGATGCCGGCGCGGACGATCTCCGCCATGTACGCGCCCTCGTTCAGGCCGAGGCCGAGGAGGGCGACCATGAACGGCGTCATGACGTCCACGGTCTCGTTCTTGTAGATCGGACCGAGGTTGATGTACTCGAAGATCAGCGACAGGTTGAACCAGACCAGCAGCTGGACGTAGACCGGCGTGCCGCGGAAGAACCAGATGTAGAGCCACGCCACCGCGCCCGTGACCGGGTTCTTCGACAGGCGCATGACGGCGAAGAGGATGCCGAGCACCAGACCCAGCGCCATCGAGGCGACGCTGATGATGATCGTGTTCCACAGGCCGTCGATGATCGACGCGTCGAACAGCTTGTCCCACACCGTGTCCCAGATGATCTTGCCCTGGGAGAAGGCGTAGGCGAGCCATCCGAGGAGGACCACGACCACCACGGCGCTGATCCAGCGCCCGTAGTGGCGTACGGGGACGGCCTTGATGGCCTCGTACGGCGTGGCCGGAGAACCGGACCCGGGAGGTGTGGGGGTCGGGTCCTTGCTGAGCTTGTCAGTCACGACGACTGCCCTTCAGTGGTGCGAGGGGGGAAGCGGGCAGGTCACTTGCCGGCGTTGATGGTGGCCGACTTGACCGCGCTGCCCTCGACGTCCCACTTCTTCAGGGCCTCGGCGTAGGTGCCGTCCTTGATGATCGCGTCGAGCGCTTCCTTGACGGCGTCGCGCAGCTGGGTGTCGTCCTTGGAGACGGCGATGCCCATGAGGCCGACGTCGGTCTGGTTGCCGACGACCTCGAAGTCGTTGCCGCCGCCGGAGGTCTTCGCGATGTACGCGGCGACCGGGTAGTCGTTCAGGTCGGCGACGGCGCCGCCGGCCTTCACGCGGGTCTGGGCCTCGGCGTCGGTGTCGAACGCCTGGATCGTGAGCTTGTTCGAGCCGCACTTCGTGGCCTGGGCCTTGAAGGTGTCCTCGTAGATCGTGCCGCGCTGGACGGCGACGGTCTTGCCGCAGAGGTCGTCGAGGGAGTTGACGCCCTGCGGGTTGCCCTTCTTGACCAGCAGGGAGACGCCGGAGGAGAAGTAGTCGACGAAGTCGACGCCCTTGCCGATCTTCTTCCCGTCGTCGTCCAGGCCCTCCTGGCGCTTCTTGTTGTCCGTCATGGAGGACATGACGAGGCTGTGGCGGCCGGACTCCAGGCCGGTGATCAGGCCGTCGAAGGTGCCCGAGGTGAACTCGAGCTTCACGCCGAGCTGCTTGCCGAGGGCGGCGGCGATGTCGGGGTCGACACCGACGATCTTGCCGTTCTCGGTGAACTCCATCGGGGCGTAGGAGGCGTCCGTGCCGACCTTGATGACGCCGGCCTTCTGGATGTCGGCGGGCAGCTTGGAGAAGAGCGGCGCGGAGTTGGCGGCGGGGGTGCCGCCCTCCGTGGTGGAGCCGGTGGAGCCGCTTTCGGTCTGGTCGCCGCAGGCGGTCAGCAGCATCGAGCCGGCGACCGCGATGGCGGCGACCGCGGCAAGACGGGAGGTGCGGGTCTTGGCGGCGGTCGTACAGCGCGTGGAGCGTGCGGTCATGGTCGGGATCCTCCGGCGTATGAGGGAGTTGCCATAGGCGTTGCCAAGGGTCGCGTACGCGTCTTCGAGTGTCGCGACCTCGTGTGATTACGGCATCTTGCCATTCGGACTGCCTCAAACCGACGGCCACGGATGTCAAAATCGGGTAACGGGTCGCGCCCGAATCCCGACAGGCCGGTACATCAAGGCCGGACCTTCTTTCGTTCCCTTCCCGATTCACCGAAGAATCTGCGGTTGATCTCGCCATTCGGACGGTACGAAGAGAGCCAAACGGGCGCTCCAGGCATGTTTCCTGATATCGAGTGACGAGTCCTCCTCTGTCTGTTCCCGGGAGCACTCGGTATGAGTCGCGTCACCGAGCGGATACGGACTCGTCTGCGGTGCCGTCCGTCCGGTAAGAAGGATCCTTACACCCCTCATCCGGGGCTCAGGGCGCGTTGTGCGGCGCGCCCGCGCGGCTGCCCGACACGGCGGCCGCGGGACCCGCCCACCGCTCCACACCAGGAGCGGCAACCCTCGACAACAGACATAAGGGGTCTCACCCAATGGCAGCGGAGATCGTCAATCCCCCGAGTGCGAGCGGTACGGAAGGAGCTCCCGAGGAGCCCTTCGACCCGGCTTTCGCTCTTCACCGCGGCGGCAAGATGGCCATTCAGGCCACCGTCCCCGTCCGCAACAAGGACGACCTGTCCCTCGCGTACACCCCCGGCGTCGCCAAGGTGTGCACCGCCATCGCCGAGCAGCCCGAGCTGGTCCACGAGTACACGTGGAAGTCCCAGGTCGTGGCCGTCGTCACCGACGGCACCGCCGTGCTCGGCCTCGGCGACATCGGCCCGGAGGCCTCCCTCCCGGTCATGGAGGGCAAGGCGATCCTCTTCAAGCAGTTCGGCGGCGTGGACGCCGTCCCGATCGCCCTCGCGACCACCGACACCGACGAGATCGTCGACACGGTCGTCCGGCTCGCCCCGTCCTTCGGCGGCGTGAACCTGGAGGACATCTCGGCGCCGCGGTGCTTCGAGATCGAGCGCAAGCTCCAGGAGCGCCTCGACATCCCGGTCTTCCACGACGACCAGCACGGCACCGCCATCGTCACCCTCGCCGCCCTGCGGAACGCGGCGAAGCTGACCGGCCGGACCCTCGGCGACCTGCGCGCCGTCATCTCCGGCGCGGGCGCGGCCGGCGTGGCCATCGCCAAGTTCCTGCTGGAGGCCGGCATCGGCGACGTCTGCGTCGCCGACCGCAAGGGCGTCGTCAGCAGCGACCGCGAGGACCTCACCGACGTCAAGCGCGAGATCGCCGGGCTCACCAACAAGGCGGGCCTCACCGGCTCCCTGGAAACCGCCCTCGCCGGCGCCGACGTCTTCATCGGCGTCTCCGGCGGTACGGTCCCCGAGGCGGCCGTCGCCTCCATGGCCAAGGACGCCTTCGTCTTCGCCATGGCCAACCCGAACCCCGAGGTGCACCCGGACGTCGCGCACAAGTACGCGGCGGTCGTGGCCACCGGCCGTTCGGACTACCCCAACCAGATCAACAACGTCCTCGCGTTCCCCGGCATCTTCGCCGGCGCGCTCCAGGTCCGGGCCTCCCGGATCACCGAGGGCATGAAGATCGCCGCCGCCGACGCCATCGCCGGTGTCGTCGGTGACGCGCTCGCCGCCGACTGCGTCATCCCGTCGCCGTTCGACGACCGGGTCGCCCCGGCCGTCGCGGCCGCGGTCGCCGCCGCCGCGCGCGCCGAGGGCGTCGCCCGCCGCTGACGCCCGTCCGCGGAAGGCCCCTGGGAGGGCCCCGCCAGGTCCGCCGCATCGGACCTGGTGGGGCCCTTTCGCGCGTTCCGGGGGCGCCGCGGGAAGTTCGTCGGGGTCGGTTGGGCCGATGGAGTGGGGGGAGGGGGTGCGGCGGTCGGGCGGGCCGGTGGGGCGGGTCGGTGGCGGCGCGTCGGGGACCGGGCGTGGGGGAGCGAGGTGAACCGGTCGGGTGCACTGGCTGGGTGTACTGCCTGGGTGTACTAGCGGTACACACTGCTGGTGTGTACCGTGGGTGCATGAGCCCTCTGCCCCGCTTCCACCGACTCCCCGCCGAGCGCCGCGACGTGATCCTGGGCGTGGCCCGCGCGCACTTCGCGGCCGACGGACCCGAGACCGCCTCGTACAACCGGATCATCGAGGCGGCCGGCATCTCCAAGACCGCCGCCTATCAGTACTTCGACGGGCGGGACGACCTCCTCGGCGCCGTCCTCGCCGACGTGCTCGACCGCCTGCTCGCCGCTCTCGGGCCCTGGACGCCCGCCGCGGGCCCCGAGGACCTCTGGGCCCGCCTGGAGGCCGGTACGGGCGCCCTGGCCGCCCATCTGGCCGCCCACCCCGACGACCTCGCCCTCGCAGCCCGCGCCGTACGGGCGACGGACGGGGCGGCGGGCGGCTGGACCGGCTGGTTCGACGCGCTCGTGACGGACGGGCAGCGCCTCGGCGTCATCCGCACCGACATCGACCGGGACCTCCTGGTCGGCGCCACCGAGGCCGTCCTGCGCGCCGCCGACGCCTGGGCCCTCGGCCGCGCCGCCGACGGCCCGGACGTGCCCGGCACGGGCCAGGTGTGGCGGCTCCTCGCGGGGCTGTGGGGCGGTGAGCGGGCATGAGCGGTACGGACCCCGGGCCGGCCGTCCTCACCGTCGACGGGAGCGTGCCGTCGACGTCCCCCGGCCTCACCGTCGACAGGAGCGTGCCGTCGGCCTCTCCCGGCCTCTCCGTCGACAGGAGCGTGCCGCCGACCTCCCCCGGCCTCCTCGGCCGGCTCGAACGCTTCATGGGACCCGGCAAGACCCGCGCCGAGTCCGCCGTGGAAGCCGCGGGCGTCGGCCTGGGAGCCGTTCTCCTCGTCGCCGGTACGTGGTCCACCGGCGCCCTCCGTGGCTGGTCCGGCCTCCAGCTCGCCGTCGCCGCCCTCATCGCGCTGGACCTGCTCGGCGGCATCCTCACCAACGCCACGAACGCGGCCAAACGCTGGTACCACCGCCCCCGGCCCGGAGCCCGGCGCGCCCGGCTGCTCTTCGTCTCGGCCCACCTCCTCCACCTCGCGGTCGTCGCCACCCTGCTCCTCGACGGCGACCCCGGCTGGTTCCTGGGCACCGCCGGGCTCCTCCTCGCGGGCGCCCTCCTCGTCGAGTACGCCCCCGTCCCGCTGCGCAGGCCGGTGGCGATGGGCGCCTACACCGCCGCCGTGCTGACCGGCTTCTTCTGGCTGACCGTGCCGCCCGCGCTCATCTGGTTCGGCCCGCTGTTCTTCCTCAAGCTGCTCGTCTGCCACCTCGTGCCCGAGGCCCCGCTCGCCGACTCCAGGGCCGGAGACGGGACGGCCGAGTCGTGACCCCGCCGCACGCCTCCGCCCTCCCCTTCGCCTTCGGCGCCGGGCCCGAGCCGCGGGAGTGCGCCCGCGTGCTCGCCGCGGCCTTCGCCCGGGAACCCGCCGTCCGGTGGATCACCGACGGCTCCGAGCGGGCGCGGCGGGCCTGGTTCGACGCCACCCTGCGCACCCAGGCAGCCCTCCCCGGCGCCCGGCGCCACCTGATCGCCGACGCCTCCGGCAGGTCCGTCGGAGCCGTGGTGCTCACCCCGCCCGGGGCCCGCCCCGGCCCGTGGGCCGCCGGACGGTGGAGCGCGCGCGTGGGACTCCGGTGCGGCCCCCGGGCCCTCGTCCGCACCCTGCTCCATCTGCGCGCGGCCGAGCACCTCGCGCCGCCGGGCGCCTGGACCCTGGAGTTCGTCGGGGTGGTGCCGGAGGCGGCCGGGCGGGGCGCCGGACGGCTCCTTCTCGACCGAGCCCTGGGCGGGCTGCCGGCCCCCGGCGGCGTCTTCCTCACCACCGCCGACCCCGTGAACGTCCCCCTCTACCGCCGCTTCGGCTTCACCCTGCTGGAACACCGGCGCGTCGGCCCCGTGACCACGGCCGCGATGTGGCGGCCGGGCGCGGCCGGCGCCAGGTGAGGGACGGTCCGCGAGGGGACGCGCGTCACACCGGCCTGTGGTTCCGCGCGATCGCCGTCGCCGCCTAGGGTCGTGGCCATGTTCGCTGCCTACGCCGCCCGAATCGACCGCGACCAGCCCCTGAACGGCCTGGAGTTGGGTGAACGCCCCGAGCCCGAGGTGCGACCCGGCTGGACCACCGTCACCGTGAAGGCCGCCTCCCTCAACCACCACGACCTGTGGTCGCTGCGCGGGGTCGGCCTGCCCGAGGAGAAGCTCCCGATGATCCTCGGCTGCGACGCCGCCGGGATCGACGAGGACGGCAACGAGGTCGTCCTGCACTCCGTCATCGGCCAGACCGGCCACGGCGTCGGGCCGAACGAGCCCCGCTCCATCCTCACCGAGCGCTACCAGGGCACCTTCGCCGAGCGCGTCACCGTCCCCAGCTGGAACGTCCTGCCCAAGCCGAAGGAACTCTCCTTCGCCGAGGCGGCCTGCCTGCCCACCGCCTGGCTGACCGCCTACCGGATGCTCTTCACCAACGCCGGCGTCCGCCCCGGGGACTCGATCCTCGTCCAGGGGGCCGGCGGCGGTGTCGCCACCGCCGCGATCGTCCTCGGCAGGGCCGCCGGCCTGCGGGTCTTCACCACCAGCCGGGACGAGGCCAAGCGCAAGCGGGCCGTCGAGCTCGGCGCCGTCGAGGCGTACGAGCCCGGGGCCCGGCTGCCGCAGCGGGTGGACGCCGTCATCGAGACGGTCGGCGCCGCCACCTGGTCGCACTCGGTCAAGTCGCTGCGCCCCGGCGGCACCCTGGTCATCTCCGGCGCCACCAGCGGCGACCGCCCCTCGCACGCCGAGCTGACCCGGATCTTCTTCCTGGAGCTGAAGGTCGTCGGCTCCACGATGGGCTCCAAGGACGAGCTGGAGGACCTGCTCTCCTTCTGCGCGGCCACCGGCGTCCGCCCGGTGATCGACGAGGTGCTGCCGCTGGACCGGGCCCGCGAGGGCTTCGAGAAGATGGCCGCCGGCGACCTCTTCGGAAAGATCGTGCTGACGACGTCTTGATACGGGTCGGTCGACCTGATGGGATCTCCGGCACGTGAAACGTGAACAACGCTCACTTCCTTGTGCCGGAGGTCCCCGTGTCCCGCTCGTCGCGCACCACCCTCCTGTCGGCCGCGCTCGCCGCCGCCCTGCTCGCCACCCTCGCCCCCGCCGCCACCGCCGTCGGCCCCCGCGCGGAGCCCACGGCCCGCGCCGAGGCCGGCGGGGGCGGCGGGGACGGTATCCCCGACCTGACCGACTCCCGGGGCCGCGTCCTGACGCTGCGCGGCTGGAACGTCGGCGACAAGGCGCACAGCGGGGACGAAGCCCTCTCCTCCGTCACCGAGAAGCACTTCCGGGACATGCGGGCCAAGGGCTTCAACACCGCCCGCCTGCTGGTTTTCTGGGACGACCTGGAGCCCCGGCCCGGCCGGTACAGCCGGAGCTACCTCCGCAAGATCGAGCGGGTGCTGGACTGGGCGGCGAAACACGACGTCATGGTGATCCTCGACGCCCACCAGGACGTCTTCGGACCCGCCTTCGACCATCGCGGCATCCCCGCCTGGGCCACCCGCACCGACGGGCTGCCCTTCACCCCGCACCCCGACGACTGGTTCTCCGAGTACTTCGAACCCGCCGTCCAGCGCGCCTTCACCCACCTCTACGAGGACGAGGACCTGCGCCGCGCCCAGGCCCGCATGTGGCGGCTGCTCGCCGACCGCTTCGAGGACCACCCGGCCGTCCTCGGCTACGACCTGATCAACGAACCGATGGGCGAGCTGCGCGAGGGCGAGGACCTGGCGACCGCCGCCCGCCGCATCGAACGCGAGCAGATCACCCCGATGTACAACCGGATCGCGGACGCGATCCGTTCGGTCGACCGGGACTCCTGGATCTTCGTCGAGCCGACCCCGATCGTGGGCGAGGGCGTGCCGACCGGCCTCGGCCGGATCGACGACCCGAAGGTCGTCTACGCCCCGCACTTCTACAACAGCGCCATGGAGGTGGGCGGCGACTACGACCCCTCGGCCCGCTGGATCGAGAACTACGAGGCGGCGGTCACCCTCTACCCCAAGGAGTACAAGGTCCCCGTGATCGTGGGGGAGTGGGGTCCGCTCAACAACTCCCTCCCGAACATGAACCGCTTCTACCGCGAGGCCATGGCCTCGCTCGGCCGCTACGGCTCCGGCTGGACCGGCTGGGAGTGGTGCTACGGCGGCGGCTACTGCGCCGTCGACGCCACCGGCGCCTTCCGCACCAACAAGGAGCTGACCGCGGAGCCGTACGCGGAGGCCGTCGCCGGCCGGGTGCGCTCCTCGGCCTACGATCCGGCGGCCGGCGTCTACCGCCTGGAGTACGACGCCGCCGGCCTGCGCGGCTCCCGCGTCACCGAACTGGCTCTGCCGTCCGGCGACTGGGCGGTCAGGGCCCGCGGGGCGCTGGTCCTGCGCGACCGGGACGGAGGCAAGGCCCGGGTCCTCGCCGCGCCGAACGCCCGGGTCACCGTCACCGTGACCCGGACCGCCCCCGCCCGCCCCTGACCCCGGGGCGCCGCTGACCCCGGGGCGCCGCTCAGACGTCCGAGCGGCGGTGGAGTATCCCGGTGATCCGGGTCGCCGCCGTGGCCAAGTGGTCGCGGGCCGCCGCCAGCTGGGCGTCCGTCACCCCGTGGTCACGAGCCGCGTCCCGGATCTCGTCCCGGAAGCGGTCGAGCAGCCGGTCCAGGTCCCGGGCCGGCTCGCCCGACCCCGCCGACTCCCGCGCCCACGCGGGCGCCTCCGCCGGTGCCGCCTCCGAGGCGCCCGCGGGTGCTCCCGCGGCCCCGGCACGGGCCTTGGCGTGGTGGCCCTGGACGAGGTCGCCCAGCTGTGCGGTGATCCCCGACAGGCCCTCCCAGACGGTCTGCGGCCACTCGCCCCTGGCGAAGCGGCTCTGGACCTCGTCCTGCACCTGCTGGGCGATCCGCTGGAACTCCTTCGCCTGGAGCTTCGCCGACCGGGCCTCCTCCTTCGCCTGCCGGGCCTGCTCCTTCCACTCCCGCTTGGCCTTGCTCAGCTCCTCCCTGGCCTCGGCGAAGCCCGAGCCCTCCGAGGTGCGGGTCCGGCTCGCCTCCGCGCGCATCTCGCTGCGCACCCGGCCCGCCGCGCCCCGTACGTCCTCCCGGATCTCGGCGGCGAGCTCCGAGACGGAGTCCCGGATCTGCCGCTCCAGGGCGTCGAGTTCGCCGTCCCGGCCGGCCAGCTCGGCGCGGCCGGCGTCGGTGAGCGAGTAGACCTTCCGGCCGCCCTCGCTGGTGTGCGTGACGAGCCCCTCGGCCTCCAGCTTGGCCAGCCGCGGGTACACCGTGCCGGCGGAGGGCGCGTACAGCCCCTGGAAGCGCTCCTCCAGGAGCCTGATCACCTCGTAGCCGTGACGGGGGGCCTCGTCGAGCAGCTTGAGCAGGTAGAGACGGAGTCGGCCGTGGGCGAAGACGGGGGACATGTCAGAGCACCTTTCCGGACGGGGAGGCGGTGGGGTCGGCGAGGGCGGCGGCGGTGGGGTCGGCCGAGGGGCCGGCCGGGCCGGACGCGGGGTCCTCCGCGGAGTCCGGGCGGCGCAGGAGCGCGATCGAACCGGAGACCGTGGTCGCCTTCAGCGTGCCGCTGCCCGCGCCGAGCGTCCCGGTGATGGACTTGGTGCCCCACTCGCCGCCCACCCGCAGGTCCTCGAAGGCGTTCGACACCGCGCCGCTGGTGGTGCTCGCCTCCACCCGGGCGTCCGCCGGGTGCGGCAGCCGGATCGCGACCTCGCCGGAGACGCTGGTGAGCCGGATGTCGGCCGGAGGGGCCCCGGCCGGAGCCGGGTCCAGGTCGAGGACCATGTCCCCGCTGACGGTCTCCGCCCGTACCGCCGCGCCGGAGCCCTCGATCACCGTCACGTCACCGGTCACCGAGGTCACCCGCAGCGCCCCGGTCACCGACTGCGCCTCCAGGGCGCCCGAGACGGTCTCGGCGCGGACCGGGCCGGAGAGCCCGACGAGCGTCGTGGCGCCGGTCACCCCCCGCACCTCGGCGCGGCCCCGCAGCCCGGAGACCACCGTGTCCGCCATGACCGCCCCCACCTCGACCTCGGCGCCGGCCGGCACGGCGACCGAGACCACCGCCCGCCGCCGGTGGGGCCTGGTGTCGATCCACTTGAGGATGCCCTTCCAGTGCAGGTCCTCATAGGCGACGGTCAGGGTGGAGCCCTCCTGGGTGACGACCAGGGGCGGGCCCTCGATCTCCGAGACCTCCACCCGTGCCGTGCTCTCGTCGGTGCCCACCACGTTCACCGCCCCGCCCACGACGCGGATACGCAGTCGTGTCACGGGGTCGGCGGGCGCGAGTTTCACCGGCTCGGTGACGGACCACTCGGTCATGGTGCGGACCTCCCGTTTCCTCGAAGCACTCCTCGGAGCCTTCTCGCAACATATCGCGACTTCGAGATTCACGATATATCGCGGTCCGGCGGAGTCAACCCTGATTCATCCCTGACAGGGTCGGAGCAATCGCCGTCGTACACGGACAAACTGGCCTAGCGTAGGGCCCATGAACGCGACATCCGGACCGAGCCCCGCGGGGGCGCTGCTGCTGTGCCGAGCCGACCCTCCGACGGTCCGCCCGCCCGCCCAGCTCCTGCGGGAGGGGCTGCTCCTCGCCCCCGCCGGCACCGACTGGAGCGTGCTCGTACCGGAGGGGAAGCCCTGGCAGGACGGCGAGGAGCCGGTCGAACGGGTCGTCACCGGCTGGGCCACCGCCCTCGCCGTCTCCGCCGCCGCCTGGCCCGTCCTCGCCCTCTGGTGGGACGGCGACCGCGCCGGAGTCACCCTCGCCGCCGGCTTCCGCCGCACCGTCGGCTACACCTGGCTCGCGGACGGCACCCCGGTCGGCGAGGACGAGGCCGTGCGGACCCTCGCCGACCGCCTCGCCCTCGACCCGGTCCTCGACGTCCAGGCCCTGGAACCGCTCACCCTCCCCGACCCCGAGGCCGACGCCCGCACCCGGCTCCTCGGCCTCGTCGCCGTCCTCGCCCGCACCGGCCTCCACCTGCCCGCCGGCATCGACCCGGGCGATACCCCGGACCGGCTCCGCGAGGCGGCGCTCGCCGCCGGCGCCGAGCAACTGGAGTGGCCCGGCTGGCGCGACGCCGTCCTCGCCGAGCTCGACGTCGTGGAGGAGGGCCCCCTCGGCCCGTACCTGCGCGGCCCCAGGGCGCGCGTCCTCGGGGGCGTCCAGCTCGTCGCGGGCGTCCCGCTGCTCCTGTGGGGCCTCGGCCGCCGTAGCGGCGGCTGGACCACCGCCGGAGCCCTCCTGGTCGCCCACGGCGCCCTCGGCCTCGCCTACGACCGCCTGCGCGAGCCCTGAGCCGCGCCCGCGCACCACCGAGACCCGAAGCGCCGAGACCCGTAGCGCCGAGACCCGGAGCACCGAGCCCTCTGGGTGCCGAGACCCGAAGCACCGAAACCCCTGGGCGCCGAGACCCGTGGCTCGAGCCCCGCGGCATAGGCTGCGGGAACGCCTGAGGCCCCCTCCCGCACGGGAGGGGGCCTCAGACCTTCGGTCCCACGTCGGTCCTACTCGTCGTCCTCGTCCTCGTCGTCGAGGCGGGCCAGCCAGGTCGCGAGGCGCTCGACCGGCACCTCGAAGTCGGGGTTGAGGTCGACGAAGGTCCGCAGCTGCTCGGCGAGCCACTCGAAGGTGACCTCCTCCTCGCCGCGCCGCTTCTCCAGTTCCTCGATGCCACGGTCGGTGAAGTACATGCGATCCAGGATAGGCCCGCCCCGACAGGCCGGAGGCCCGGCACCCCTGGTGGGATGCCGGGCCTCCGTACGGGGTGCCGACGTCAGGCGTCGAAGACCTCGTTGACCAGCTGCTGCTGCTCCGCCTGGTGACGCTTGGCCGAGCCGACCGCCGGGGACGAGGAGTGCGGGCGGGAGATCCGGCGCAGGCGCTCGCCCGCCGGGATGTCCGCGCCGACCGCCAGGTCGAGGTGGTCGATCAGGTTGAGCGCGATGAACGGCCACGCGCCCTGGTTCGCCGGCTCCTCCTGCGCCCAGATGTACTTGGCCGCGTTCGGGTACTTGGCGATCTCGGCCTGGAGCTCGGCACCCGGCAGCGGGTACAGACGCTCCAGACGGATGATCGCGGTCTCCGTGTCGCCGCGCTTCTGCCGCTCCGCCTCCAGGTCGTAGTAGACCTTGCCGGCGCAGAAGACGACCTTGCGGACGGCGGCCGGGTCGACGGTCGAGTCACCGATGACCGGGCGGAAGCCGCCGGTGGTGAACTCCTCCACCTTGGACGCCGCGGCCTTCAGGCGCAGCATCGACTTCGGGGTGAAGACGATGAGCGGCTTGTGGTGCGGGTTGTGCACCTGCCAGCGCAGGAGGTGGAAGTAGTTCGACGGCAGCGTCGGCATGGCGACCGTCATGTTGTCCTGGGCGCACATCTGGAGGAAGCGCTCCGGGCGGGCGGACGAGTGGTCCGGGCCCTGGCCCTCGTAACCGTGCGGCAGGAGCAGGGTGACGCCGGAGGTCTGGCCCCACTTCTGCTCGGCCGAGGAGATGAACTCGTCGACGACGGTCTGCGCGCCGTTGACGAAGTCACCGAACTGGGCCTCCCAGACCACCAGGGAGCTGGGGCGGGCCAGCGAGTAGCCGTACTCGAAGCCCATCGCCGCGTACTCGCTGAGCAGCGAGTCGTAGACGTTGAAGTGGGCCTGGTCCTCGGCCAGGTAGAGCAGCGGGGTGTAGTCCTCGCCGGTCTCCTGGTCGACCAGGACCGCGTGGCGCTGGCCGAAGGTGCCGCGGCGGGAGTCCTGGCCCGAAAGGCGGACCGGGGTGCCCTCCATCAGCAGGGAGCCGATGGCGAGGGTCTCGCCGAAGCCCCAGTCGATGGTGCCGTCGTCGATCGAGGCGGCGCGGCGCTGCAGCTGCGGCAGCAGACGCGAGTGGACCGTGATCCGCTCGGGGATGTTGGTCTGCGAGTCGGCGATCCGCTTCACGACCTCCTGGGAGACCGCGGTGGTGACGGCGACCGGGAACTCGGCCTGCGCGTCCGGAACGGTCGTCGCCGCGGGGGCGGCGGTGGCCTCGCGGACCTCCGCGAAGACCTTCTCCAGCTGGCCCTGGAAGTCCTGGAGCGACTGCTCCGCCTCTTCCAGGGTGATGTCGCCGCGACCGATGAGCGACTCGGTGTAGAGCTTGCGCACCGAGCGCTTCTTGTCGATCAGGTTGTACATCTGCGGGTTGGTGAACGAGGGGTTGTCGCCCTCGTTGTGACCGCGGCGGCGGTAGCAGATGAGGTCGATCACGACGTCCTTGTTGAACGTCTGGCGGAACTCGAAGGCGAGCCGCGCGACGCGGACCACGGCCTCCGGGTCGTCGCCGTTCACGTGGAAGATCGGCGCCTCGATCATGCGGGCCACGTCGGTCGCGTACATCGAGGAACGCGAGGACTCCGGGGCGGCGGTGAAGCCGACCTGGTTGTTGATGACGATGTGGACCGTGCCGCCGGTGCGGTAGCCGCGCAGCTGCGACATGTTCAGGGTCTCGGCCACCACGCCCTGGCCCGCGAAGGCCGCGTCGCCGTGGAGGGCGACGGGCAGGACGGTGAAGTCCGTGCCGCCCTTGTTGATGACGTCCTGCTTGGCGCGGACGACACCCTCCAGGACCGGGTCGACCGCCTCCAGGTGGGAGGGGTTGGCGACCAGGGAGACCTTGATCTCCTCGCCGTCGAGGCCGGTGAAGGTGCCCTCGGCGCCCAGGTGGTACTTGACGTCGCCGGAGCCGTGCATCGACTTCGGGTCGAGGTTGCCCTCGAACTCGCGGAAGATCTGGGCGTACGACTTGCCCACGATGTTCGCGAGGACGTTGAGGCGGCCGCGGTGGGCCATGCCGATGACGACCTCGTCCAGGCGCGACTCGGCGGCGGAGTCGATGACCGCGTCGAGCAGCGGGATGACGGACTCGCCGCCCTCCAGGGAGAACCGCTTCTGGCCGACGTACTTCGTCTGCAGGAAGGTCTCGAACGCCTCGGCCGCGTTCAGGCGGCGGAGGATCCGGAGCTGCTCCTCGCGCTCCACGCGCGCGTGGGGACGCTCGACGCGGTCCTGGATCCACTTGCGCTGCTTCGGGTCCTGGATGTGCATGAACTCGATGCCGGTGGTGCGGCAGTACGAGTCGCGCAGGACGCCGAGGATGTCGCGGAGCTTCATCATCGACTTGCCGGCGAAGCCGCCGACCGCGAACTCGCGCTCCAGGTCCCACAGGGTGAGGCCGTGCTCGGTGATGTCCAGGTCGGGGTGCTTGCGCTGCTTGTACTCCAGCGGGTCGGTGTCGGCCATGACGTGGCCGCGGACCCGGTAGGAGTGGATCAGCTCGAAGACGCGGGCGGCCTTGGTGACGTCGTCGTCGTGGGAGGCGTCGATGTCCTTGAGCCAGCGGACCGGCTCGTAGGGGATCCGCAGCGACTTGAAGATCTCGTCGTAGAACTCGTTCTCGCCGAGGAGGAGGTTCGCGACGATGCGCAGGAACTCGCCGGAGGCGGCGCCCTGGATGACCCGGTGGTCGTAGGTCGAGGTCAGCGTCATGACCTTGGAGATGCCCAGCTTGTTCAGGGTGTCCTGGGAGGTGCCCTGGAACTCGGCCGGGTAGTCCATCGAGCCGACGCCCATGATGACCGACTGTCCGGGCATCAGACGCGGCACGGAGTGGACCGTGCCGAGGCCGCCGGGGTTGGTCAGGGAGACGGTGACGCCGGTGAAGTCCTCCATCGTCAGCTTGCCCACGCGGGCGCGCTTGACGATGTCCTCGTACGCCTGCCAGAACTCGAAGAAGTTGAGCGTCTCGGCCTTCTTGATGCCCGCGACGACGAGCTGGCGGTCGCCGTTCGGCTTCACCAGGTCGATGGCGAGACCGAAGTTCACGTGCTCCGGCTTGACCAGGGTCGGCTTGCCGTCCTTCTCCGCGAACGAGTAGTTCATGGACGGCATGGCCTTGATCGCCTGCACCATGGCGTAGCCGATGAGGTGGGTGAAGGAGATCTTCCCGCCCCGGGCGCGCTTCAGGTGGTTGTTGATGACGATCCGGTTGTCGAAGAGCAGCTTCACCGGGACGGCGCGGACGGACGTGGCCGTCGGCACCTCCAGCGAGGCGTTCATGTTCTTCGCGACCGCGGCGGCCGGGCCGCGGAGGGTGATCAGCTCGGGGCCGGCGGGCGCCTCGGCGGCCGGAGCGGCCTTGGCGGGCGCCGGCGCGGCGGCCGGGGCCGGCTTCACGGCGGCCGGAGCGGCCGCGGCGGGCTTCGCCGGGGCGGCGGCGGGTGCCGCGGCCGGGGCCGGCACGGCGGCGGTCGGAGCGGCAGGCGCGGCCTGTGCGGGGCCCGTCTGCTGCGCCGAGGGCGCGGCCGTCGTGGTGGCGGCCGGGGCGGACGGGGTCTCCGCCGCACCCGGCTTGTAGTCGGCGAAGAAGTCCCACCAGGCACGATCGACCGAATTCGGGTCCTGGAGGTACTGCTGGTAGATCTCGTCGACGAGCCACTCATTGGCACCGAAGGCGGCTGCGGGGCTCACGCCACGCCCGTCTTGGTCGGCCGGGGAGCTCGGGGTACTGGGGGACTGAGACGACACGGCGGCAACCGCCCTCTTCCGCTTCGCAAGGTGATGGACAGCGGAAATAAAGGCTACGCCTGTCCGGCCGGGACGTGCAGGCCGGGCACTCCAACGTCGCGCAAGTCACACTTGACGCGGTGTTTCGACGCCGTGAATGGCGGGAAACAAGCGGGGTTCCGGGGGTGTGAGGGTACGGAAAAGCGCGGCTACGGCCTTCTTTGGCCGCATCCCTGACCACGTCCTGCCCAGGTACACGCAGAACGTTCGCTTCCGGTTCGAACCCTACGTCAATCGCGCAGGGGAAGGCTGCCCGGAAGGGTGACGCGGATCCGGCACCCGCGTGAGGATTCGGCCACACCGATCCCGCCACCATGGAGATCCACCGCCCAGCGGGCGATCGCGAGACCCAGCCCCGTGCCGCCGTCGCTGGCCGGCCCCTTCAGGTCCGGGGCCGTCCCCCGGTTGAAGCGCTCGAACACCTTGTGGCGCTCCTGCTCCGGGATGCCCGGGCCCTCGTCCTCGACCACCAGCTCCAGCGACTCCGGGTACGGCCCCCGCCGGGCCCGCACCGTCACGCGCCCGTGCGGCGGGGAGTGCTTGACCGCGTTGTCGATCAGGTTCGCCATCACCTGGTGCAGCCGCTCCACGTCCGCGTAGGCCGTCAGGTCGGACGGCGACACGTCCAGGTGCAGGTGCACGTCGGTACGCCGGTGCAGACCCGATGTCGACGGGAGCCCGCGCTGCGCGGCGGCCAGGTTCGCCTCCCGCAGCACCCCGGACAGATAGGGCCACACCTCGAAACGGCGGGCCCGCAGCTTCACGACACCGTTGTCGAGCCGCGACAGGTCGAGCAGCGTCTCCACCAGCCGTCCCAGCCGCTCGGTCTGCTTCAGCGCCGACCGCATCGTCTCCGGATCGGCCTCCGAGACCCCGTCGACCACGTTCTCCAGCACCGCCCGCAGCGCCGCGATCGGCGTGCGCAGCTCGTGCGAGACATTGGCCACCAGCTCCTTGCGGTGCCGGTCCACCGCCTCCAGGTCGTCCGCCATGCGGTTGATCGTCGAGGCCAGGTCGCCCAGCTCGTCGCGCCGGTCCGCGCCCCGTACCCGCCGCGAGAAGTCACCGCGCGAGATCGACCCCGCCACCGTGTTCATCTCGTCCAGCGGCGCCGTCAGCGACTGCGCCACGAACTGCGTGATCAGCAGCGTCGCGATCATCGCGAAGATCGTGATGTACCGGAACTCGGTGGACGTGCGGATCGCGACCAGGGCCAGGCCGGAGGTCAGCAGCACCGCGCCGACGACCAGCGCGCCCAGCTTCGTCTTGATCGAGATCGCGATCCGGCGCCGGGGTCGTCCGGTGCGCCGCCCCGGCAGGCTCACGACGCCGGGGTCTCCAGCGCGTACCCCACCCCGTGCACCGTACGGATCCGCTCGGCGCCGATCTTCCGGCGCAGGGCCTTGATATGGCTGTCCACGGTCCGGGTGCCGGAGGCGTCCGCCCAGTCCCACACCTCGGCCAGCAGCTGCTCCCGGGAGAGCACCGCGCGCGGCGTGTTGGCCAGACAGACCAGCAGGTCGAACTCGGTCGGCGTCAGGTGCACGTCCTCGGCCCGCACCCGGACCCGGCGCTGAGCGTGGTCGATCTCCAGCTCGCCCAGGCGCAGGATCCCGCTGCGCGGGGTCACGGCGGCGAGCGCGGCCCGCTCCACGCGGCGCAGCAGCACGTGCACCCGGGCGGCCAGCTCGCGCATGGAGAAAGGCTTCGTCATGTAGTCGTCGGCGCCGACGCCCAGGCCGACCAGCATGTCGGTCTCGTCGTCCCGCGCGGTGAGCATCAGTACCGGTACCGGGCGCTGCGCCTGCACGCGCCGGCAGACCTCCAGGCCGTCGAAGCCCGGCAGCATCACGTCGAGCACCATCAGGTCCGGCTGCCACGCCTCGGCCGCCTCGACGGCCGCGGGCCCGTCGGTCGCCGTCTGCACGAGGAAGCCCTCGGCGCGCAGCCGGGCCGAGACCGCCTCCACGATCGTGGCGTCGTCCTCGACGACCAGGACGCGCCGCTGGGCCCCCGGAGTCGCCGCACCCTGGTGAGTGGTGTGTGTCTGCTCCATTGCCCCGCCTCGCGTCGCCGATGTCGGTGCAGCAGCCTAGAGGTACCGGCGGCGTCCCGGCTACGCAGGCCGGACGCCGAGGTGGACCACGTCGGGGACGCCCCGGGCAACCGGGATCTCTTCCGTCCGTACCCCGCTGAATCCGGCATTCCGCAAGGACTCTTCGAAATCGCCGGACGGTCGCGCCGACCAGACGGCGAGCACACCGCCGGGGTTCAGCCGGGCCGCGCAGGCCGCCAAACCCCCTGCTCCGTATAGGGATTCGTTGGATTCGGTGACCGTCCAGTCGGGGCCGTTGTCGATGTCCAGGCAGAGCGCGTCGTAGCTGTCCGTGGACGTCTCCAGGTACGTCACCAGGTCCGTGTGCAGGATCACGGTCCGTTCGTCGGCCAGGGCGCGTCCGGAGAGCGAGGCGAGGGGGCCGCTCCGGTGCCACTCGATGATCGCCTCCTCCCGCTCGACCACGGCGATCCGGCTCCAGCGCGGGTCGGCGGCGGCGTGCGCGAGCGAGAATCCGACGCCGAGCCCGCCGATCAGGACGGACGCGCCCGCACGCGCCCGCGTGGGTAGCGCCTCCATCGCCGCGTCCACCAGCAGTCGCTCGGAGCGTCCGTCGGAGGTGTCCATCAGGAAGGTGCCGTTGGCGATGATCTCGAAGTCGGTGCGGTCCCCGGTGTCCCGGCGCCGCAGGACGACCTCGCCGTACGGACCCTCGCGGCGGTCGAGTGTGACGGGACTGTTCATGGGCGGTCACTCCGTGTCTCGTCGTGCGATACGCGTCGTCCCGGCCATCCTCGCGGAGTGCGGGCGGCCGGGACAAACACGTTCCGGAGTCATGGGGTGACGCCGGGGCGCCGTCGGGGTGTCAGGGGCGCGGGGCCTCCCGCTCCACGTACCGCTGCACCGCCCTCAGTTCACGCCGTGCGTCGACCGGGGTGCCGTAGGTGCGGTCCCAGGTGATCGGGGCGACGGTGACATGACCCTCGTGCAGCAGCCGGACGGAGTCGGCGTCCCGGCGCGGCTCGGCGCACTCGCCCTCGCCGCCGCCGTCCACCGGGCACAGCCCCAGGGCGATGTCGAAGGTGTCGCCCGAACCGCGCTGCTCGTACGCGTGGTAGGCCACCGCTCCGGCGCCGACCCGGGTCCACGCCGGGGCCTTCGCCCGCCGGCCGGCGCTCACGTCCGGGTAGTCGACCTTGAGGGCGAAGGCGGAGGTCAGCAGCCCGCGCTCGTGGAGTCCCGCGACGAGGCGCGCGCCGAACTCGGCGTGCGCCCGGTAGTTCTCGCGCGGGAAGCGCGTCTGGCTCGCGTCCCCGGAGGAGGAGAACGCGATCGCCGGGACCTCCTGGTCGATCGCGGCGACGGCCGCGCCGACGGTGCCCGAGTCGTTGACGCTCGCGGAGACGTTCGGGCCGGAGTTGATGCCGGTGACCACCAGGTCGGGGGCGCCCCTCCAGCCCACCTTCGCCGCCAGACCACCGCGCAGCGCCAGCTTCACGGTGTCCGCCGGGGTCGCGCTGGGGGCGTCCGGCGCGCAGCCGCCCTCGGCGAGGCACACGCCGAACACGGCGCCCCGGGACGGCGCCGCCGCGCAGTCGTTCTCGTACCCGGCGGGCAGTGCGGCACGGCGCTGCGCGGTGAGCGCCCCGCCGTTGCTCACGGCCGTGCCCTTCCCGGACTGCACCTGCCAGGGGGCCATGACCACGACGTCCGCCCCGGCCGCGCACATCGCGCGGCGGAGCTCGTACAGGCCGAGGCCGTCGGAGTTGTTCTCCTTCATGGCTCTCATGGAGTCGTCATTGGAGACGAGGATCCGCAGGCCGGCGAGGGGGCGGGGCTTGGCGGGGGCCCCCTTGGCGGCGCCGGGGGCGGCCGCGGGGGTGGTGACGAGGGTGGCGGCGGGTGCGGCGGCGGGTGTGGTGGCGAAGGCGGTGGCGCCCAGGCCGGCGACGACGGATGCGGCTGTGGTCAGTGCGAGGGTACGGCGCATGGCGATAGTTCCCTTCATGGGCATGACAGGTCTGGAAGGGGATCCGGGGCCCGGCCCCCCACGGGCGGGCCCCGGATCGCGCGGGGTCGTCAGAGGCCCCGCGGTCTGTGATCGGATCCAATGTCCGGTAGGCGGGATATTGGATCCAATGTGCTGGATCTTGGATCCAGGATCTTGGATCTTGGGCATCGGATCCTGGATCTTGGATCCGATCTCCGATGTCCAAGATCCGGCGTCCAAGATCCGATGTCCAAGATCCGGTGTTCGGTCCCCGGAGTCAGAGCTCCAGGCCGTGCCCGTGCGGGAAGACCGGATCCACCGTGTCGTTCGGGACGTCCGGCCGGGCCGCGCGGACCGCGTCCATGGAGCGGGGGAGTTCGAAGGGGAGGCGGCCCTCGGGGCGGGCGCGGCCGAAGAGGACGTCGAGGAGGGCGTCGTCGCTCGCGCCGTAGTCGGCGAGGAGGGCGGCGGCGTGGGCGGCGATCTCGGGGAGGACGGCCGGACGTTCCAGGTTGACGCAGACGACCGTGGGCACGGTGGCCAGGAGGGTGAGGATCCGGCCGAGTTCCGGTTCCTCGAAGGCGAGCGTGCCGGAGTGGAAGAAGGACTCGAAGCGGTTGGGGCGCTCCTCGTAGGGGGTGTGGAGGCGCAGGACGGCGAGGTCGGCCTCCTCCGGGGTGGCGACGACCTCCCCGTACGCGCCGGCGACCGTCGTGTCGACTCCGTCGACGTAGAGCCGTGGGGAGCCGGTGACCGGCAGCGGCCCGTCGGTGAGGACGGTGAGCGAGCGGCGCTGGGCGGCGGCGCCGGCGGCGGTGAAGTCGGCGCGGCCGACGGTCTCGGCCGCCTCGTCGGGGTCGACGTACCGCCGGTGGTCGAAGAGGCCGAGCAGGAACTTCTCGCGCAGCAGGCGCCGTACGGAGGCGTCCACGCGGGACTCGGGGATCCGGCCGGTGGCCATGAGTCCGACGATCACCTCGGGGCACTGCTCGCCGCCGAACTGGTCCACGCCCGCGTCCAGCGCCTTGGCGGCGCGCTCCGCCGTGCTCAGGTGCTCGACGCCCCAGGCGCGGGCCTCGTGCCGCTCGCCGAAGATCACCGAGTCGGTGAGCAGGCCCCAGTCGGCGCAGACGATCCCGCCGAAGCCCAGTTCCTCGCGGAGCAGGCCGGTGATGACGCCCCTGTTGAAGCCGAAGCCGACCTCCTCCCAGTCGGTGCCGATCGGCTGTCCGTAGTACGGCATCATCTGCGAGCAGCCGGCGGCGATGGCGGCCTTGAAGGGCTCCAGATGGTGCTCGCGCATGCCGCCCGGGTAGACCTGCTCCTTGCCGTGCGCGAAGTGCGGGTCCTCGCCGTCCTTCTGCGGGCCGCCGCCGGGGAAGTGCTTGACCATGGCGGCGACCGAGTCCGGGCCGAGGGTCTCGCCCTGGAGGCCGCGCACATACGCCTCCACCAGTTCGCAGGTCAGTTTCGCGTCGGAGCCGAAGGTGCCGGACTGGCGGGACCAGCGGGGTTCGGTCGCGAGGTCGATCTGCGGGTGGAGCGCGGTGCGGAAGCCCACGGAGAGGTACTCGCGGCGAACCGTGTCGGCGAAGCGGTGGACGAGCTCCGGGTCGCCGATGGCGGCGAGGCCGAGCGCTTCGGGCCAGGCGGAGAAGGCGCCGGCGTTGAAGGAGGCGCCGATGTTGTCGGTGAAGGCGTGGCGCGGGTCGGTGGAGAGGCTGACCGGGATGCCGAGGCGGGTGTCCGCCGCGATCTCCTGGATCGCGTTGTGCCAGCGGGCCATCTCGCGGGCGCCGTGGCCGCCGAGCAGGTTGAAGTGGCTGAGGCCGCGGCCGGCGATCAGCTCCGGGGTGGTGAACCGGGCGAGCGAGTCGTCGGGTTCGGTGACCGGGGTGCCGTCCGGGTTCATCGTGAGGATCGTGTGGAAGAGCTGTCCGGCCTTCTCCTCCGGGGTCATCCGGGAGAGGAGGTCCTCCACGCGCTCGTCCACGGGACGACCGGCGTCCTGGTAGGGGTGCATCGCGTCCGTACCTGCCTTTCGTGAACGGGGGAGGACGGGCCCGCGGGCCGGCGTACCGCGCCCCGGGGTCCGGGCGTTGGGCTCCGCGGGGTGCGGCGCCGTCCGCGACGGGGCTCAGGCTAAGCGTGAAAACCGAGTGGGTACTAGGTTTGCCATATGTGACCTGAGTCACAGGTTGAGAGGGTGGTTCGCGGGCGGGGCTAAGGTGGCCGCATGCCGGAGAAGAAGATCGCCTCGACCGCCAAAAGCGCAGGTCGCGGCAGTTACGCCGTCGGCGACGCCCGCCGTCGGCTGATCCTCGACACCGCCGTCGACCACTTCGGGAAATGGGGATTCCACGCCTCCTCCCTCGCCCGCATCGCCCATGACTGCGGCATCACGCAAGGCGGCCTGCTGCACCACTTCCGCAGCAAGGAGGACCTGCTCCTGTCGGTCCTGGCGCAGAGCGAGGAGCACGACGTCGAGCGCCTCTTCAGCACCGACCTCACGTCGTACGCGGCCTTCCTCGACGCCCTCGTCCGGCTGATCGAGGAGAACACCCGGCGCCCCGGCATCGTCCGCATGTTCAACGTCCTCGTCGGCGAGTCCGGGAACGTCGGCCACCCCGCCCACGCGTACTTCAAGAACCGGTACGCGCGCGTGCTCGCGCACAGCGTGGAGCGCCTGGAGGTCGCCGTCCGGTCCGGCGAACTCCGCCCCGGCATCGACTGCGAGGGCATCGCCCGGGAGTACCTGGCCGTCATGGACGGCCTCCAGATCCAGTGGGCCCTCGCTCCCGAGTCCCTCGACATGCCCGCCCGGGTACGGGACTTCCTCCGCCGCCAGTACGAGGCGATCCGCGCGACGGAGGACCAGAGCCCTTCCGGACCTGCCTAGGGCCTGTCTGACCATTCCCGTCGGGTCCGGCCCGCCCGGCACGCACGCTCGCCGTACGGCCGAAACGCCCAAGTAGCTCCGCTAAGAGGGCGCCCCGGCCGCACGCCGATCGCACGCACCGAACGACCCGGCCTGATCCGACGCCAATTGTCAGACAGGCCCTAGCCCTTACCCGGCCGGGGGCCGCGCCGGGCGAACAGGGCCGCCCCCGCGCACAGGAGCGCGCAGGCCACCGTCCAGGCCGCGCCCTCCGGGGCGGGCCTGAGCGCCCAGCCCCACCAGGCCGCAGCGGTGGCGTCCGGCGGCGTCAGGTAGACCGCCGCCGTGTACGTCACCGGCGGCAGCCAGCTCGTCCGCGCCCCGGTCAGCGCCGCCGCGCCGGCCGCCAGGCCGGTGAGCCCGAGCGTGTTGCGTACGGCGGCGGACCCGCCGAACTCGGCCGGATGCCCCGGCAGCACGAGGGCGAACAGGCACGCGGCCAGCGCCGACGGCACCAGGACGTGCCCGAGCCGCAGCGGCCACCAGACCCGTACCGCCGTCCTGTCCAGCTCGTCGCTCGCCGTGTGCAGCGAGGTCCCGATCGCCGTCGCCACCAGCAGCGGCGCCATCAGCACCGGCACGCGCGCGTGGGGAGAGCCTTCCTCCGGCACGAGCAGCCACGCCGCCGCGACCGCCGCCAGGACCATGACCAGGGCACCCGGCACCGCGCGTGAGCGCAGGTAGAGCCTCACGGAACGGGCACCTCGTCCGGACGGCAGCCGCTCGCCGCGAGGTACCGGACGAGGTACGCGCGCTGCTCGGCCGGCGACTTCGCCCGCAGCCGGTCCAGGTGCGCCCGCGCGCCGGGGACGTCCGCGCCGTAGCCGGGCGGCGAGGGGGCGAGCCATTCGACGACCGCGTGGTTGATGTCCATCGTCCGCTCCGCGTGGGGCCCCGCGAGCTCGCCCTCCCGGCACTCCTCCGAGAACAGCTGCATCACCGCGTGGTTCCGGTACAGGACCGGATCCCCGATCCGGTTCCGGACGACGTCCTGGCCGACGTCCCACAGCGGTACGTCCCCCGGCTGCTCCGCCATCCGGCCGACCGCCCAGCGGGCCGGGGCGCCCGGGAGCCCCCGGAGCCGTTCGTTCACCGGCTCCAGGGTCTCCACCAGAGACGGCAGCAGCCGGGCGTCCAGGGCGATCACGCACACCCGGGGCGCGCCGTCGGCACAGACCGGGCGGACCGCCGCCGGATCGATCCGCCAGGGCCCGTTGTCCGCCGGCAGCCGCAGGATCGCCGCCGCCGCGCCGACCGCCACCACCAGCGGCACGAGCGCGAGGAGGCGCTTCCGGGAGGAGCGGAGCCCGTACGCGAGGAAGCAGGCCAGCGCGAGGCCGGCCGTCCACGCGGCCGACGCGGGCGCGTACCACCACACCTGCCGGTACTCGGCCGCCGAGAACTGGGCGCTCGGGAGCAGCCAGCGCCAGGACGAGGCGGTGAAGTCCCCGTAGGCGAACCCGACGTAGCCGGCCACGGCCAGCAGCGGCGCCATCAGCCGCCACCGCACCACCCGCCCCACCACGTGCCCGACGAGCCCCATCGCGCCCACCGCCACCGCGTCCGCGAGCAGCGGGGCGATCGCGGGCCGCCCCCAGGAGGCGTACGGCCACACGGCCAGCAGCACCACCGCGTCCCCGGCCAGTACCGCGGCGGCCGGCCACAGCGCCGACGGGGCCGCCGCCACCAGCAGCCGGCGCAGCGGGGAGCGGGGCACCGACGCCCACAGTTCCCCGGCGCCCAGCCGCCGGTCCCGGCCGCCCTGGAGACAGCCCGCCGCCATCGCGAGCGGCCCGCACAGCAGCCCCGCGAGCGGATGGAGCAGGTTCTCCGCGTCCTGCCAGCGGATCTGCCACTCCGGGGCCTTGGAGTACATCGTGACCAGGATCGTGGCCATGATTGCCGCGCCCGTCCAGGGTCCGAGGCCGCGGCGCAGTTCGGTGCGGAGCGGGCCGGGCGCGGGGCGCGCCGCCGTGGTTCCCGGGCGGACCTCCGTCGTCGTCGCGGTCATCGGCCGGCCCCCGTCCGCTCGCGGTGGGAGCGCAGGGCGGCGGTGTAGCCGCGCTCGATGGCGTTGGCCGTCGGGTCGTCGGCCGGGGCGGCCGCGCCCAGGGCGGTGAGGTCGTCCGTCGTCCCCCGGAAGGCGAGCCGGCCCCCTTCGAGGAGGGCGACCTCCGTGCAGGCGGCGGCCACGTCCTCCACCAGGTGGGTGGAGACCACGACCGTCGACTCGGTGCCGAGGTCGCGCAGCAGTGCCCGGAACTCCACGCGCTGCTCGGGGTCGAGCCCGGCCGTCGGCTCGTCGAGGAGGAGCAGCTCCGGCTCGTTCACGATGGCCTGGGCGATGCCCGCCCGGCGCACCATGCCGCCCGACAGCGTGCGCAGTCGCGCGTCGATCCGGTCGGTGAGGCCGACCCGGGCCACGGCGCGTTCCACGGCCGCCGGGACGCGGTCGGCCGGCAGCTCCTTCAGCCAGGCCACGTACGCCACGAACTCCCGCACCGTGAAGGCCGGGTAGTGCCCGAACTCCTGCGGGAGGTAGCCGAGCCGGCGCCGGATGCCGGTCCGCCCGCGGGGATCGCCGGCGTCCCGGCCGAGCAGTTCGACCCGGCCGACCGACGGGGCGGCGACGGTCGCGAGGACCCGGACGAGGGAGGTCTTCCCGGCGCCGTTGGGGCCGAGCAGGCCGAGGACGCCGGGGGAGAGGCGCAGGTCGAGGCCGTCGAGCGCGGGCACGCGCGTGCGGCGGTGCCGGACGGTCAGGCCGGTCACGGCGACGGTGGTGGGACGCGGTGAGGTCACCGGGGCTCCAGGAGGTCGAAGGAACGGCGCCGGAGCGCCAGGAGGGCGGCGCCGGCCAGCGCGGCGGCGGCCCAGCCGGCCTGCGCGGCCGGACCGGCGGCGTACGGGAGGGGTACGGAGGAGGCGCCGGCGGCCGGCCCCAGCAGCGGGCCCGCCACCGCGAGCAGCCAGCCTCCGCCGAGGGTGGCCGCGGCCGCGCGGCACCCCACGAAGGAACCGAGCGCGAGCGTGCCGATGGTGAGCGCCAGGCACGGCAGCAGCCAGGCGGCCGCCCCCGGCAGCCCCCCGGCGGGTGGCAGCAGCGCCCCGGCGGCGGTGAGCAGCGGCACGCACACGGCGAGCACGGCGACCGTGCGGGTGAGCAGCAGCCGCAGGCCGCCGGCCGGGGTGGAGGCGGCGAGTTCGTGGAGCGGGTCGGCACGCGGGCCGTACGACAGGGCGACCCCGGCGAGCGGGAGGACGGGTGCGGCGGCGAGCAGCCAGGTCCGTCCCGCCGGGAGCCCGGCGCCGTGCGACAGCGCGAACGCGGCCCCCGTCACCAGGGCCACCGCCGCCAGCCACGAGCCCCGGAGGGCGGGCCCGACAGCCCACCAGAGCCGGGCGGGGGAGGCCCACGCGCGTGCGTGGCGGCGGTTCTCCCGTGCGGGGGAGGGGGCGGCGGTGGTCGCCGCTTCCCGGTGCCCCACCGTGTGGAGGAGGTCGGCGCGGAGGGCCGCCAGAGCCGGGCCCGCGGGGCTGGTCGCGCGGACGGCGGCGGAGACGCGGGCCGCGCAGGGCCCGCAGGACTCGACGTGCTTCTCCAGGGACCAGGCGTCGGGCTCCGGCGCGGAGCCCTCGGCGTACCGGAGCGCCAGGTCGGCGGGGACGTGCCAGGGGGCAGGAGGGGTCGTCACGCGGGGCCTCCCAGGGGGTGCGGGCCCTGCGGGAGGTTCCCGAGGGCGGCGCGCAGCTCGCGGCGGGCGCGCTGGGCGCGGGTCTTCACGGTGCCCTCGGGTATGCCGAGCAGCCGGGCGGCCTCGCGGGTCGTGAGCCCGTCGACGACGGTCGCCCGCAGCACCTCGGCCAGCTCGGGCGAGATCCGGTCGAGAGCGGCGCCCACGTCCCCGTACTCCAGGCCCGCGAGGACCCGGTCCTCGGCGGACGGGGCGGCCGGGAGCGGTTCGGGCGGTACGGCCCCGGCGGGCTCGGCGCGGGCGGTACGGGCGCGGGCGCGCTGCGCGTCGACCAGGCGGCGGGCGGCGATCACCCACAGCCAGCCGCCCGCCTCTCCCCGCCCCCGGTGGCCGCCGGCGGAGCGCCAGACGGTGAGGAAGGTGTCCTGGAGGACCTCCCGCACCGTCTCCTCGTCCGGGCAGCGGCGGGCCAGCCGGGCGTACAGCCATCCCGCGTGCCGGTCGTGGAGCAGCGCCAGCGCCTCGGTGTCGCCGCGGGCCACGGCGCGCAGCAGCGCGGCGTCGTCGGCCGGATCGTCCCCCTCGGGGCGTGACAGTCTCACGCCCTCTCTATCGCGCGGCGGGCCCCGCGCGGTTCACGGAAACGCGGACGGCCGTGTGGAGGAGGTCAGGGAGAGGTCGGGGGGCCGCCCTCGGGAAGGGCGTCGAAGACACGCTGGAGGGCGGCGGGCCGCTCGCCGTCGCCCGCGACGACGAGCCGGTGGTCGTACGTCACGAAGTACTGGAACCCGTCGGCGATCGGCGGCCCGCTCGGCCGCCCGGGCACGCGCGCGTAGGCGGGGTCCTCCAGAGCCGCGCGCAGCCGGGCCAGCGCCGCGGCGCCCATCCGCCCCGAGCGCGTCTCCCGGTCCTTCGACCGGACGGTCCAGCTCCCGTCCTCGTGCACCACGAGCTGATTGGTCACCCCCGCGAACCCGCCGTTCACGACGACCTCCACGAGCACCGCCCCGGCCCGGGGCTCGGCCGGATCCGCCTCCGCCGCGGTGGCGGAGGGCGTACCCGCGGTCGAGGCGGGGGGCGCACCGGTGCCCGAGGCGGCGGGTGTACCCGGGGCGCCGGACGAGGAGGCGGCGGGCGAGGAGGCGCCGGTCGAGGAGGCGGCGGGCGAGGAGGCGACGGGCGGGGAGACAGCGGACGAAGAGGCGCCGGGCCCGGGCGTGATCCCGGAGCTCGCCGCGCTGCCGCTCCCCGACCCGGCGGACGGGCCGGGAGCGTCGGCGTCCGCGCACCCGCTCACCGCGACGACCAGCACCGCCACCACCGCCGGCACCGCGCCCCACACCGGTCCGCGCCCGACCCGCCGTACCGCACCCGTCTCCATGCGCCGAAGCATGCCCGCCCCCGTGCCCCCGCGCAGCCGGAATCCCGCAGTCGCCACCCCGCACCCGGGTGATCGCTCAGAGCGAACACGCCCCGGGGAACATCCAGCGGCGCAGATGCATTGAGTCGGCATAGCTCAACTTGACTGCCGAAGGGGAGATCATGGCTTCTGAGTCCAAGGCGACCGTGCCGCTCACTCTGCCTGTGCTGCCGCTCGACGACGAGGTCGTGCTGCCCGGGATGGTCGTGCCGCTGGATCTGTCGGACAACGAGGTGCGAGCCGCCGTGGAGGCGGCCCAGGCCGCCGGTCGCGGGGCCGGCGGGAAGCCGCGGGTGCTGCTGGTGCCGCGGGTGGACGGGACGTACGCCGGCACCGGTGTGCTCGGGATCGTCGAGCAGGTCGGGCGACTCGCGGACGGGGATCCCGGCGCGCTGATCCGGGGCATCGGACGCGTGCGGATCGGGGCCGGGACGACCGGGCCCGGCGCGGCGCTGTGGGTCGAGGGGAGCGTGGTCGAGGAGACCGTCCCCGAGCCCCTGCCGGGCGCCGTGACCGAGCTGGTCACGGCGTACAAGGCCCTCGCCACCAGCTGGCTGAAGAAGCGCGGCGCCTGGCAGGTCGTGGACCGTGTCCAGCAGATCGACGGCGTCGGCGCGCTCGCCGACAACTCCGGGTACTCGCCCTTCCTCACCGTCGAGCAGAAGGTCGCCCTCCTGGAGACCGCCGACCCGGTCGCCCGCCTCAGGCTCGCCACCGCCCAGCTCCGCGAGCACCTCGCCGAGCAGGACGTCGCCGAGACCATCGCCAAGGACGTCCAGGAGGGCGTCGACAAGCAGCAGCGCGAGTTCCTGCTCCGCCGCCAGCTCGAAGCGGTCCGCAAGGAACTGCGCGAGCTGAACGGGGAGAAGGACGGCGAGGAGTCCGACGACTACCGCGCCCGCGTGGAGGCCGCCGACCTCCCCGAGGCCGTCCGCGAGGCCGCCCTCAAGGAGGTCGACAAGCTGGAGCGGTCAAGCGACCAGTCGCCCGAGGGCTCCTGGATCCGGACCTGGCTCGACACCGTCCTCGAACTGCCGTGGAGCGAGCGGACCGAGGACCGCTACGACATCCAGGGCGCCAAGGCCGTCCTGGACGCCGAGCACGCCGGCCTGGAGGACGTGAAGGAGCGCATCACCGAGTACCTGGCGGTCCGCAAGCGCCGCTCCGAGCGCGGGCTCGGCGTCGTCGGCGGGCGGCGCGGCGGCGCCGTGCTCGCGCTCGTCGGCCCGCCCGGCGTCGGCAAGACCTCGATCGCGGAGTCCGTCGCCCACGCCATGGGCCGGAAGTTCGTGCGCGTCGCCCTCGGCGGCGTACGCGACGAGGCCGAGATCCGCGGGCACCGGCGGACGTACGTGGGCGCCCTGCCCGGCCGGATCGTCCGCGCGGTCAAGGAGGCGGGGTCCATGAACCCGGTCGTGCTCCTCGACGAGATCGACAAGGTCGGCTCCGACTTCCGGGGCGACCCCGCCGCCGCCCTCCTCGAAGTCCTCGACCCGGCGCAGAACCACACCTTCCGCGACCACTACCTTGAGGTCGAACTCGACCTCAGCGACGTGGTGTTCCTCGCCACGGCCAACGTCCTCGAAGCCATCCCCGAGGCACTGCTCGACCGCATGGAACTGGTCCGTCTCGACGGCTACACCGAGGACGAGAAGGTCGTCATCGCCCGCGACCACCTGCTGCCCCGGCAGCTGGAGCGGGCCGGCCTGGAGCCCGGTGAGGTCGCCCTGGAGGAGACCTCGCTGCGGAAGCTGGCGGGCGAGTACACCCGGGAGGCCGGGGTCCGCACCCTGGAGCGGGCCATCGCCCGGCTGCTCCGGAAGGTCGCGGCCCAGCACGAACTGGGCGACCGTGAGCTGCCGTTCACGGTCACGCCCGCGGACCTGAGGGCCCTCATCGGGCGCCCGCACCACGTGCCCGAGTCCGCCCAGGACCCGGCCGAGCGGCGTACGGCGGTCCCCGGCGTGGCGACCGGCCTCGCGGTGACCGGCGCGGGCGGCGACGTCCTCTTCGTGGAGGCGTCCCTCGCCGACCCGGAGACCGGCGCCGCCGGGCTGACCCTCACCGGCCAGCTGGGCGACGTGATGAAGGAGTCCGCGCAGATCGCTCTCTCCTTCCTGCGCTCGCACGGCGCGGAGCTGGAGCTGCCCGTGACCGGACTGAAGGACCGGGGCGTGCACATCCACTTCCCGGCGGGCGCGGTCCCGAAGGACGGCCCGAGCGCGGGCATCACCATGACGACCGCGCTGGCCTCGCTGCTGAGCGGCCGGCTCGTCCGCACCGACGTGGCCATGACCGGCGAGGTCTCCCTCACCGGCCGGGTCCTGCCCATCGGCGGTGTGAAGCAGAAGCTGCTCGCCGCGCACCGGGCCGGGATCACCACCGTGGTCATCCCCAAGCGGAACGAGGCCGATCTGGACGACGTCCCGGCCGAGGTCCTGGAGAAGCTGGAGGTCCACCCGGTGACCGACGTCCGTCAGGTCCTGGAGATCGCCCTGGCCCCCGCGGAGGTCCCGGTCGTGGCCGCCGCCTGACCCCGAGGACGACGAGGCCCCCGGTACGCGCGCGTGCGCACCGGGGGCCTCGCGCACGCGCGCGGGCGAATCCGTCACACCGGAGTCGTACGCCTCTCCCTCACACCGGAGTCGTACGCCGCACGGCCTCGGCGATGACCGAGGCCAGCGACGTGTCGCCGGCGTGGGCGGCCCGCTGGAGGTCCGCGCCGGTGCCCCGGGCCAGCAGCCGCTCCACGCCCGCCTCGGCCCGCTCCCGGTCGCCCGCGTCCTCCAGGGCGGGGCGGACGTGGCCGAGCAGGGCGAGGAGCACCTCGCCGGCGGGGGCCGGCCGCCAGCTGCGCGGGTCGAGCAGTTCGCCGCCGAGCCCGTACCGGCTGGCCCGCCAGGCGGCGAGCCGCAGCACCACCGTCGACACCGGGTCCGGGAGCCGCCCCCGTCGCCACTCCCGGGCCGCGGTCTCCACCAGGGCGCGGCTCAGCACCGCGAGCAGGACGGTGTCCTCCACGTCGAGGCAGACGTCGCCGACCCGGATCTCGACCGTCGGGTAGCCGGGGGAGAGCCGGGCGTCGAAGTAGACCATGCGGCCGTCGAGCGGCACCTCGCTGGCGAGCATCTCGCTGGTGGTCCGCTCGTACGCCGCCACGTCCCCGTACAGCTCGCTGGGGCCGGACATCGGCCAGCGCTGCCAGAGCTGGTGGCGCCAGCTCGCGTAACCGGTGTCGACGCCCTGGAAATAGGGGGAGTTGGCACTGAGCGCGAGCAGCGGCGCGAGCCACGGCCGGATCCGGTCGAGCACGCCGACCCCCTCCTCGGGCGAGGCGAGGTGGACGTGCACGTGGCAGGCGCAGACGAACTCCTCGTCCACGAGGTGGGCGTACCGGTCCTGGATCCGCCGGTAGCGGTCGTCCGGGGTGAGCAGCGGCGGGCCGAAGTCCACGGGCGCGGTCGCGAGCGCGGCGACCGCCACGCCCGCCTCCGCCGCGGCCGCCGAGGCGGCGAGCCGGGCCCGGCGGAGCTGGTCGGCGAGCTGGGCGGTGGTGGTGCAGGGGGCGGTGCCGATCTCCAGCTGCTCGGCGTACAACTCGGGCTTGGCCGGCTCCGGACCCTCGGTGCGCGGCCCGGAGCCGGCGTGCCAGGCGGCGATCTCGGTGACGGTGCCGGCGAGGGGCTGGGGGTGTCCGGTCTCGGGGTCGACCAGGAGCAGCTCCTCCTCCACTCCGAACGTGCGCGGCCCTTCCCCGCGGTGGTAGACCCACCGCTGCTGGTTCCGCATGGAGCGCTCTCCTTCACGGGGCGGATTCACGGGCGGACGGTGGTGCGCTGACGGCCGTTCGAACGAGCTTTCTCCAAGGCTGTCCACGAACGTCCCGGCTTCCACCCGTCCTCGCACAGATGGCGCGAAATCGCCCCCCGGACGAGGTCCGGGGGGCGAGGCGGGAGAGGAGGGCGGGGTTCCCTGGGAGCCGCCGGAGGGGTGAGCGGGGCCACCGCCCCACCGTCTCCTCCCGCCGTCCTCCGCTCCTGGGGGCGGGCCCGGGGAGGCGTCCCCAGGACGCGCCCCCCAGAACGCGTCCCTAGGAGGCGGAGGAGCTGCGGCGGCGGCCCAGGAGCAGGCTGCCCGCGCCGAACACGGCGAGCGCGCCCGCGCCGGCGAGGGCGAGCGGCAGCGGCGAGCCGGGCGCCTGGGCGGCCTCGGCGGAGAGCGCCGGCGGCTGCTCGTCGCCGCCGTGGCCCGCGTGGCTCACGGTGGACAGCTCGGCCCCGGCGGCCAGTTCGGCCTCGGTCGGCGCCTCGGCCTTGGCGGCCGTGGCCGCGGCGGCGGTGCCGAAGGTGACGTCCGAGCAGCTGTAGAACGCCTCGGGGCTGTCGTTGCGCTGCCACACCATGTAGACGATGTGGCGGCCGGTGCGGGCGGGCAGGTTGCCGGTGAAGGAGTAGTAGCCGTCGGTGGCGGTGCGGGTGGTGTTGTACACGGCGGCCGGGGTGGCGTCGAGGTCCGACCACTTCAGCGGCTGTGTCGGGTCGAAGCCGGCCTTGGTGACGTACATCGTCATCGTGCCGGAGTGGGCGGCCGTGGCGCGGATCTTGAAGCCGAAGGCGCCGGCGGAGACGGCGGTGGCGGGCCAGTCGGTGCGCGCCCAGTCCAGGGCCCGGTACTTCTCGCGGTTGGCCGAGCAGAGCTTGCCGTCGGGGATGAGGGCCTTGTGGTTGCCGTCGGCGTTGGCGATGTTGACCTCGTTCCAGTCGTAGAGCGGCTGGGTGCCGGAGTCGGCGACGAGGTCCTTGCACACCTGGGTGTCGGGGCTCTCGGGGCCCTCGGCGTAACAGGCGGCCACGCGGCTCACGGGGTTGAAGACGGCTCCGTGGGCGGCGGCGGTGGTGGGGGTGAGGCCGACGAGGGCGGCGGCGGACAGGGCGGCGACGCCGGCGGCGGTACGGCGGGAGGACGGCATGCGGGGGCTCTCTCTCGTGCGTGGGGGAGTACGGAACGAGCAACGCGCGCGGGGCGCACAGAAGTTGAAACCCGTGCGACCGGGGTAGAGACTCGCATTGGTCCATACCAATGGGCAAGGGGGTGGGCGGAAAAAGGCCCTGAGCACGCGAAACGGCGGTCCCGGGGGCACCGCCGTGCCCCCGGGACCGCCGTCCTCCGCGCCGGCGTCAGCCGTTCGCGAGCGCCTGGACCCGCGAGAGGTCGCCGTTGAAGTGGTTGTGGTCGCCGACCGTCGGGCCGGTCGAGGTGTACTGCCACATCGTGTAGTACGGCCAGCCGGCCGGGAGTTCGCCGACGGCGGCGGCGTAGCGCGCGATCCACAGCGGGTTGGCCGAGGCGAAGCCGGAGTAGTTGCCGGTGCACTGCTTCCACCAGCTCGTCGCCGTGTAGATGACGGCGTCACGGCCGGTGCGGGCCTTGTAGCGGTCGAGGAAGTCGCGGATCCACGCGACCATCCCGGACTGGCTCTTGCCGTAGCAGGTGGCGCCGTACGGGTTCCACTCGATGTCGAGGACGCCGGGGAGGGTCCTGCCGTCCTTCGACCAGCCGCCGCCGTTGTTGACGAAGTAGTCGGCCTGGGCGGCGCCGGCGGTCGTGTCCGGGGTGGCGAAGTGGTACGTGCCCCGGATCATGCCGACGTTGTACGAGCCGTTGTACTGCTGCGTGAAGGAGGTGTTCTTGTAGTACGTGCCTTCCGTCGCCTTGACGTAGGCCCACCTGACACCGCTGTTCCACAGGGTGGCCCAGGCGACGTTGCCCTGGTGGCTGGAGACGTCGACGCCCTCCGTCTGGACGGCGAGGGACGAGGCGCCGCCGGCGGGGGCGGCACCCCGGCCGTCGTGCTTCAGGACGCCCATGCCCATGTGGGCGGTGCCGCGCGCGGGGACGGCGGCGCGGGCGCCCGGGTCGGCGGCGCCGGCCTGGCCGGCGAGGGGGAGGACGAGGGCGGTGGCGGCGAGGCCGGCGAGCAGGGTGGTGGGGACGGATCTGCGCACACGCATGGCGTGACTCCCGAAGGGTCGGTGGGGGTGGTGTGGACATGTCAGTCACGTGCTCGTCGGCGACTCTACGCACGTAGACAGGTGGGGTGGAAGGGGATCCGGGTTCCGCCGTTGGTCTACGCCTGCGAAATACTGAAGGAGCTGCGGCGACGCCCGCCGGAGCGGGAAACTTTCAGCCGAAGAAACACGCGTGGGAGGTCCGAGGTGCGCGCAGGCGGTCCGGCCGGTGAAGACGGCACGACGCCAGGGGGAGGCCCCGCCGGCGCCGAGCTCGCCGGCGGCGAGCCCGCGCCGGCGCCCGGCCCCGCCGCGCCGGTGCCGTGGGACGCGGGTTCCGCGGTCGGTTCCGCGACCGCGGCCCACGGCGGGCCGCAGGGCGGCGCCGGTGCCGCGCCCGCCTCCGCCGGGACCTCCGCCGCCCCGGGACCCGCGTCCGCCCCCGTCGGCCCCGCCGGACCCGCCCCCGCCCCGGCCTCCGGTCGGACCCCCGCCGAGTTGGAGTTTCTCGCGCTGGAGCGGGAGCTCGCCGTGTTTCTGCGGCGGGCCCGGGCGCAGTCGGGGGAGATGGCGCGGGAGGTGCACCCGGAGCTGGAGCCCGCCGCGTACGGGCTCTTCGTACGGCTCGACGACGCGGGGCCGCAGCGCGCCACCGAGCTCTCCGCCTACTTCGGCGTCGGCAAGGCGACCATGAGCCGTCAGCTGCGCGCCCTGGAACAGCTCGGTCTGGTCGCCCGCGACCCCGACCCCGCCGACGGGCGCGCCTCCCTCGTCCGGCTCACCGACGAGGGCCGCGCCCGCTTCCGCCACGTCCGCGACGCCCGCCGTGAGCGGTACGTCCGCAAGCTCGCCGGCTGGGACCGCGCCGAGGTCGCCGAACTCGCCCGGCTGCTCAACCACTTCAACCAGCGCTCCGAGAGCTGAGGGCCGGACCCTCAGAAGGCCACGTACACGCCCGTCGCGTCGTCGTGGACCTTCCCGCGCCCCGTCGCGCCCCGCTCCGCCGCCGCCGTCTCCAGCGCCCGCACCCGCCGGAGCAGTCCCGCCGGCCCCTCCTCCGCCAGGACGCGGGCGCACTCCGTCCAGTCGCCCGCGCCGAACCGCTCCACCCAGCGGCTCGCCCCGTCCGTGAGCGCCGCCAGCGCCCGCACCTCCGCGAGCGGGGTCGTACCGGTGACGGCCCGCTCCGCCACCGACGGGTCCGCGGCCGCCGTGAAGAAGCCGCCCTCCCGGTTCCGCAGCCGGTCCGTCGCCTCGTGCGAGCGGAGCGCCTCGCGCGGGATCCGGTCGAGCCGGTCGTCCCGCACCGCCCGTACCGACCCGTCCGGCGCCTCGATCAGCAGCACCGAGTCGGAGAGGACGAGGTGGTCGACACGGTCCGCGCCCCACCGCGCGAGGACCACCGTCGCCTGAGGCGTACGTGCGTGAGAAAGGTCACAGGTGTCCGCGTGGAGCTCCGCGGTGCGCCGGATTGCCCGAGCGAGAATCTCGGACAGCGTCAGATCGGCCTGGCAAGCGGACAGTTCGGTCAAAGCGCCGCCGAGTCGCGCGGTGAACCACGGCACCGTGTGCACACAACCGACATCACCCGCGGGTGGGGTGACCCCGTCCAGGAGGACGAGCGTCCCCCCGTCGCCCGAGGCGGGCAGAGCTGCGGCGGCCCAGTCCTCGTTGGGGCGTTCGGGGTTGCCGGGAAGGGTGGCGACTTCGCTGCGCATGATGTCCAGTGTGCCCGGCTCGCGCGCGCTCTTCACAACACCTGCAAAGGGCCGAAAATGGCCTGTACCAACCGGCCACGAGCCGCGCGGAAGGCGGAACCGTCAGCTCCGGCGAGCTGCGGGCGGGCATCCTGCCAAAGGCCGCGCCGAAGATCCAGCCGGGGCCCTGCGGGAGGCCCGCGCGGGGCCCGCCGGAAGTTGTTCGCCAACTCAGGAGTGTTGTTCACTCGTTCGGGTGGCGGAGCGGCCGATGCCCGTCCCCTACCGGGAAGCGCTGGAATGGTCGGAAGCCGTACCAGCGGGTGGGGGCGGAACCTCGTGACCGGCCGTCACCTCTGCTGTGTGGGCGGACGAGTCAAGAATGCGAGCACCGGTGCAGAAGAAGCGGCCTCGGAGCATGAACGGCGCGCGGAGCCAGACCCCCGGTGAGCCGCCGACCCCCGGCACCCCCGCCACCGGAACCGGCAGCGGCACCGGCGCCTCCACCGGAACCGGAACCGGAAGCGCAGACGGAACCGGAACCGGAACCGGAACCGGAACCGGGATCCGACCCGGGACCGACACCCGGGCCACCACCGGCACGACCCCCGGAGCCGTCCCCGGCGCCCACACCCCCACCGGTCGCCCCAAGCGCGTCCGGACCCGCCTCGTCGCCGGTGTCGCCCTCGTCGGCGTCATCGTCCTCGGCGCCGGCGCCCCCGCCGTCCTCACGGCCTCCACCGAGCTGAACGAGTCCCGGCGCCTGGTCACCCTCGCCGAACTCGACCGGCAGGCGGTCACCCTCGCCCACTCCCTCGCCGACGAGCGCGACGAGGTCGTCGCCTTCGTCGCCGCCGGCCGTGAGGAGCAGACCGGCCCCCAGAAAGACCGCCGGGCCGTCACCCCCGCCAAGTCGGCCCGCGTGGACCGCCAGATCGACGAGATCCGGTCCGCCGCCCCCGACGCGCTCCGCCGCGAGCTCGCCGGCGTCGCCTCGGTCCGCCGCGTCGCCGTCAGCGGCAAGGGCACGGCCCTGGAGGCCCACAAGGCGTACACCGATGTCATCGCCAAGCTCCAGGACCTCGCCGACGAACTCGCCGAGCGGACCCCGCCGCGCGCCGCCGACCCCGTGCTCACCGGCGCCGGCCGCGCCCCCGCCGACCTCGGCCGCGCCGTCGAGCAGGCGTCCGCCGCCCGCGGCCTCCTCCTCGCCGCGCTCGCCGTCCCGCAGCCCGAGCCCAGCGGCGAACTCCGCTACGACCCCGCCACCGGCACCTACGTCGCCGAGGAGCCCGAGGGCAAGGAGGAGGCCGAGCGCGCCCGCGACCAGCTGAGCGCCGCCGCCCAGCAGGCCCGCGTCCGCGAGCTCGCCGCCCTCGGCGACTTCGACCGGTCGGCCGGCCCCGCCGCCCGCGACTCCCTCGCCGGGACCGTCGCGGGACCCGAGGTCAAGACCGCCGAACAGGCGCTGGCCCGGCTCACCGACCAGCCGGCCCTCACCGAGGCCGAGACCCGCACCTCCCCGTCCGGCCTGGAGGCCGCGCTCTCCGCCCGCATCGAGCAGATGCGCGGCGTCGAGTCCACTCTGGCCGCCAAGCGGGTCGAGCGGCTCACCGCCCTGCGCGACGAGGACGTCACCGCCCTCGAACTGCGCCTCGCCTTCCTCGGCGGCTGCCTGGTCCTCGCCGTCGGCGTCTCCACCTACGTGGCCCGCAGCCTCACCCGGCCGCTCGCCGTGCTCCGCCTCGGCGCCGCCCGCCTCGCCGCCGCGCCCGACCCGGCCACCGAGGAGTCCGTCCGCTTCACCGGCCGCAACGACGAGTTCGCGCAGGTCGTCCGCTCCCTCAACACCCTGCACGGGCAGCTCGCCGCCCTCACGGCCCACACCGGCCGGCTCACCGGCGAGCGGTCCGGCCTGGTCACCGCCCGCGAGGCCGCCGAGGCCGACCTCGCCACCCAGCGCGCCGAGCTCCAGGGCCGGATCGCCGTGCTCACCGCCGACCTCGAACGGCTCCGGAGCACCGTCCACCACACCTTCGTCAACCTCTCGCTGCGCAGTCTCGGCCTCGTCGACCGCCAGCTCGCCGTCATCGAGAAGCTGGAGGAGCGCGAGCAGGACCCGGACCGCCTCGCCACTCTCTTCAAGCTCGACCACATGGCCACCGTCATGCGCCGCCACAGCGAGAACCTGCTGGTCCTCGCCGGGCACGAGCACGTCCACGGCCACGTGGGACCGGTCCCGCTCGTCGACGTGCTGCGCGCCGCCGTGAGTGAGATCGAGCGGTACGAGCGGGTCACCATCCAGTCGCTGCCGCCGCACGCCCAGCTCGCCGGCTTCGCCGCCGACGACCTCAGCCACCTCGTCGCCGAACTCCTGGAGAACGCCACCTCGTTCTCCCCGCCGGACGCCGAGGTCCAGCTCTCCGGCTGGCTGCTGGAGACCGGCGAGATCATGCTCTCCGTCCAGGACTCCGGGATAGGGATCCCGGAGCACCGGCGCGCGGACCTCAACGCCCGCCTCGCCGCCGCCGACCCGGAGGCGTTCGAGGGCGAGGGGCTCGGCATGCGCGTCGTCGCCCTGCTCGCGGCCCGGCACGGCGTCGGCGTCGAGCTGCGCGAGCAGAAGCCCGGCGGCACGGCCGCCGTCGTGGTGCTGCCGCTCCCGCTCCTGCCCACCGCGCCGCCGGCCGCCGTCGTCCCGGAGCCGGTACGGCTCGCGGGCACCGGCCCCGTCCTGCACCTCCCCGGCTCGGAGGCCGAGGCCAACTCCAACGCCCTGCCGTCCCGCACCCGCGACCCGCTCGTGGAAGCGGCGGAGCGCGCGTTCCAGGAGCAGACGCAGGTACAGGGACAGACGCAGGCACAGGACCCGGCACAGACGCGGGGGACGGAGACGGCGGCGCGTACCGCGCCCGCCGCCGGCGAGGACGTCTTCGAGGAGTCGTACGGCTCCGAGTCCGCCGCTCCCGTCGAGCAGGCGCCGCCCTTCGTCCCGCCGGTCGCGGAGCCGGGCGTGCCGGACCCCCTGACCGCGCAGCGGGCCGGGGCCGCCGCCTTCACCGAGCCGTACCAGGAGTCCGTCTCCGAGACCACGCTCCAGGTCCGGCTCCCCGACCCGCCGCCCGAGCCGGACAGCCACGAGCGGGCCCCCGAGCCCCCGCCGGCCACCGAGCCCGCACCGACCGTGCCCGAGCAGGGCGGACCCGCCGACGAGGCACAGGTCCCCGGACCGCGCCCCGCCCAGTGGGAGCGCGTGACCGACAAGGGCCTGCCCAAGCGGACCCCGCAGGTGGTCCGCGCCCCGGCCGAACCCACCGCCCCCCGCAGGGGCGCGGTCGACGCCGAGGCACTGCGCCGCCGGCTCGGCGGCTTCCACCAGGGCGCCGTGGCCGGGCGCCGGGACGTCGAGGCGGAGATAGCAGCCGAGAACACCACGCGCACAGAGGAGATGACGGGGGACACAGTCGAGGAGGCACGCAGTTGACCGCCACGGGAACGAGCACGACGAGCACCACCAGCACGTCCGCAGCGACCGGGACGTACGGACTGAGCACGGAGGCCCGCAACCTTCAATGGCTGCTGGGCAACCTCGTGGAGGAGGTGCCGGGCGTCCGCTCGGTCGCCGTCGTCTCCTCCGACGGGCTTCTGCTGCTCTCCTCCGACCCCGACGAGCGGCCGGGCCCGGCCGCCGACGGCACCGCCCGCCCCCGGGGCCCGCGCGGTTCCAGCGCCGACCTCGCCACCATCGTCTCCGGCATCGGCAGCCTCACCATCGGCGCCGCACGGCTCATGGACGGCGGCGGGGTGAAGCAGACCATGGTCGCCATGGAGGAGGGCAGCGTCTTCGTCATGGCGATCAGCGACGGCTCGCTGCTCGGCGTGCACGCCACCCCCGACTGCGACATGAGCGTCGTCGCGTACCACATGGCGCTCTTCGTGGGCCGGGCCGGACACGTCCTCACCCCCGAGGTCCGCAGCGAACTGCGCAAGTCGATGGAGAGCTACCGGTGACCTCGCTGACCGCCGCCGCTCACCGACTGCCCGTACGCGGCGAAGGACGGCGCCCCGCGCGCGTGCGCCCGTACTCGCTCACCGGCGGTCGTACCCGGTTCGGCCACGTGCTGCTCGTCGAGACCTTCGTGGCCGCGCTGGAGGCGCCGATCGCCCGCAAGGTCCTCACGGACGGCGGGCCCGGCGCGCGCGGGCTGATGCCCGAGATGCGCGCCATCGTCGAGATCTGCCGCCGGATGCGGACCGTGGCGGAGATCTCGGCCCTCCTCAAGATGCCGTTGGGTGTCGTCCGGGTGCTCCTCAGCGACCTGGCCGACCAGGGAAAGATCCGTGTGTACGGGACCGGTCACGGCACCGGCCAGCCCGACCGCGCGCTCCTCGAAAGGGTGCTGAGTGGACTCCGTCGTCTCTGACGCCACCGCCGTCGACACCGCCGTCGACACCCCCGCCTCCGCCCCGGCGGAGGCCGTCCCCACCGCCACGATCCCCGCCCAGCCCGGGCCCGCCGGGGAGCCGGATCCCGAGGACGGCGCCCGGGACTGGCAGCTCGACCACTCCCGCGCCCCGATCGCCACGAAGATCGTGGTCGCGGGCGGCTTCGGCGTCGGCAAGACCACCTTCGTCCGCGCGGTCTCCGAGATCACCCCGCTCCAGACCGAGGCGCTGATGACCCGGGCGAGCGAGGAGACCGACGACCTCACCGCCACCCCGGACAAGCTCACCACCACCGTGGCGATGGACTTCGGCCGGATCACCCTCGACAACGACCTGGTCCTGTACGTCTTCGGCACCCCGGGCCAGCAGCGCTTCTGGTTCATGTGGGACGACCTGGTGCGCGGCGCGATCGGCGCGATCGTCCTCGCCGACACCCGCCGCCTCACCGACTGCTTCCCGGCGCTCGACTACTTCGAGAGCTGCGGCCTGCCGTACGTCGTCGCCGTCAACCACTTCGAGGGCACCGAGCGGTTCGAGCCGGACGACGTCAGGGAGGCCCTGACGATCGCCTCCGACGTCCCTGTGGTGATCATGGACGCGCGGAAACGCTACAGCGTCGTCGAGACGCTGCTCGCCATGGTCGAGCACGCGCTCTCCGCCACCCCCGAATAGCTCGCCCGTACAGAACGTTTCGCCAGGAGCCCCGCCCATGCGGAAGATACTCATAGTCGGCGCCGGCCAGTCCGGTCTCCAGCTCGCCCTCGGCCTCCAGAACCAGGGGTACGAGGTCACCCTGATGTCGAACCGGACGGCGGACGAGATCCGCTCCGGCCGCGTCATGTCCACGCAGTGCATGTTCCACACCGCGCTCGGCCACGAGCGCGACCTCGGCCTGAACTTCTGGGAGTCCCAGGCCCCGCGGATCGAGGGCCTCGGCGTCTCCGTCGCCGGCCCCGAGTCGGCCCGCCTCATCGACTGGGTCGGCAGGCTCGACGGGTACGCCCAGTCCGTCGACCAGCGCGTGAAGATGGCCGGCTGGATGGAGACCTTCGCCCAGCGCGGCGGACAGCTCGTCATCCACGGCGCCGCCGTCGGCGACCTCGACTTCTTCGCCCGCCGCTACGACCTCGTGCTCGTCGCCGCCGGCAAGGGCGAGCTGGTGTCCATGTTCGGCCGGGACGCCGACCGCTCCCCGTACGCCGAGCCGCAGCGCGCGCTCGCCGTCGCGTACGTCAACGGCCTCGGCCCGCGCCCCGAGCACCCCGACTTCGACGCCGTCCGCTGCAACATCGTGCCCGGCGTCGGCGAGCTCTTCGTCATGCCGACCCTCACCACCGGCGGCCGTGCCGACATCCTCTTCTGGGAGGGCGTCCCCGGCGGCCCCGTGGACGCCTTCCAGGGCGTCAAGGACCCCTCCGAGCACCTGGCGCTGACGCTGGAGCTCATGGAGAAGTTCCTGCCCTGGGAGTACGCGCGCGCCACCAAGGTCGAACTGACCGACGCCGGCGGCACCCTCGCCGGCCGGTACGCGCCGACCGTCCGCAACCCGATCGGCCGGCTCCCCGGCGGCGGCCTGGTCCTCGGCGTCGCCGACGTCGTCGTCGCCAACGACCCGATCACCGGACAGGGCTCCAACTCCGCGTCCAAGTGCGCCGCCGCCTACCTCGCCGCCATCGTCGAGCACGGCGACCGGCCCTTCGACGAGGTCTGGATGCGGTCCGCCTTCGACCGCTACTGGAAGACGGCGGAGCCGGTCACCAAGTGGACCAACGCCATGCTGGCGCCGCCGCCGGAGCACGTCCTGAACCTGCTCGGCGCGGCCGGACAGCTCCAGCCGGTCGCCGACCGCTTCGCCAACGGCTTCGACGACCCGGCCGACTTCGAGCACTTCTTCTTCGACCCGGAGAAGTCCGCCGCCTACCTGGCCTCCGTCGCCGGAGCCTGACCCTCCCCGCCGGGCCCCGTCCCGTCGTACCCCTCGTCCGAGCCCTCCCGGGCACCCTCCGGGAGGACCGGCGGGGTGTACGACGCCAGGGCCGTGCCGCCGGGATCCGGCCGTACGGCCCCGAGCAGCGGGTTCGCCGCGAGCGGGGAGACCTTCACCCGGCCGCCCGGGCGCGGGGCCTGCACCACCAGCCCCTCGCCGAGGTAGAGCGCCACATGGGTGGCGCCAGGGAAGTACACCACCAGGTCCCCGGGCCGCAGCTCGCCCAGGGCCACCCGGGGCAGCTCCGCCCACTGCTCCTGGCTGGTGCGCGGCAGCTCGCGGCCGGCCGCCGCCCACGCCCGCTGGGTGAGGCCCGAGCAGTCGTAGGCGTCCGGGCCCTCCGCCCCCCACTCGTACGGCTTCCCGAGCTCGCCGACCGCGAAGCGCAGCGCCTCGGCGCCCGCCCCCGACGGGGTGAGGGCGTGGTCGAGGACGCCCGAGTCGAGGAGCTCGCGCTGCGCGCCCGCGGTCTGGGTCCGCTCCAGCTCGGTCAGGCGGGCCAGCTGTTCGGGGGAGAGCGAGGCGAGCAGCTTCTCGACCTCGCCGAGCTTCCTCCGTACCGCGTCCCGCCTGCTCCGCTGCCGGTCGGCGAGCGTCTTCTGCCGGTCGAGCGCGGTGCGGGACGCGGAGGCCAGCGCGGCGGCCCGGCGCTCGGCCGCCCGGAGCCGGGGCACGGCGGAGGCCCGGTCACGGGCCGTGCGGTCCATCAGATGCCCGGCGTCCAGGGCCGACTGGGGGTCCGCCGCGAACAGCAGCCGCAGCGGCGAGGCGTACCCGGTCCTGCCCTGGTACTGCTCCCGGGCGAGCCGTCCGGCCTCGGACCGCCCGCGCGCCAGCTCCTCCCGGGCCGTCCGCAGGTCGGCGGTGACCCGCCGGGTGTCGGCGCCCTGGAGCCGCGCCGCCTCCTCCGCGGCGTTGAACCCCTCCGTGGCCTCCTCCGCCTCCTGGTAGAGGGTGCGGAGCCGGGTGAGCAGCGTCGCCACGGAGTCCCCGCCGGAGGGAGCGAGCGCGGCGGCGTCGTCGTCGGCGCCGTCCGGCACGGCCGTGTCCGGCTCCGCTTCCGTGTCCACGTCCTCCGCGACCGGATCCTCCGCGACCGGATCCTCTGCGACCGGATCCTCCGCGCTCGGATCCTCCGCCTCCGCCTCCGCGTCCACCGTGTCCGGGTCCACCGGCCCCACCGGTTCCGCCGCCGGGTCCGCCCAGGCGACGGGGGCGGACGCGGCGGGCGGGGCCGCGGGGGGTTCCGGTGGCGGGGGCGCGGCCGTCGCCGTTCCGGGCAGGGCCGTCAGCGCGGCCAGCGCTCCCGTACAGACCGTGCGCAGCAGCCTTCGCGACACGTCACCACCACCTCCAGAGCGGGCTCCGGAGGCATCATGGCGCGCGGATTCATCCGATTACCGTACGAAGCGGGGCGCGCCCTTCCGGCTCACCCGTTCGGCTCCCCGTCGGGCCGGGGGGTCGGCTTGGACCACGGCCACTTCAGCTCGCGCCGCTCGCGGCCCTCGGGGGCGTACTCGTAGACCCAGCCGCGCTGGAGGCCGAGCCGCCTGGTGTGGCCCGCGGGCTCGCGCCGGTACGTGTACAGCATGGGCGGCCGGCCGTCGTGGGCCGGCACCGGCACCTCGTACCACTTCGGCGGGTGGCCGGTGGCACCGAGGAGGATGGGCAGCACCCGCCCGTCGAGCGGGCCGCCGCGGAAGGGGGTGTTCTCGCTTCTCACCCCACCAGTCTCTCCCGGCCGCACCCGGCGCGGGAGATCAGAGCAGGTGCGCCGCCTGGCCGGCGAGCGGCACCAGACGCCGGGCGAGCCCGGCGACCGGTCCGTCGGCGGTCTCCTGGGCGAGCAGCCGCCGCACCACCTCCGCCGTCTCCGGGTCCCTCGCGGAGCTCGCCGCGAGCAGGGCGACGAGGTGGTCGACCAGCCAGTCGCGCAGCTCGCCCGCGTCGGGCCGCTTGCCCTCGTCGAGCCAGATGAGGGAGGCCGCCTCGACGGCCGCGATCCAGGTGCGGACCAGCATCCCGAGCCGCGCGCCGGGACGCTCCGCCCCCAGGTGCGTGAAGATCTGCTCGGCCGCGGCCCGCCGCACCTCGTCCACGATCGCCGCCGTGTGGGAGGTCTCCACGACGCTCCCGCCCCGCAGCAGCGCGCTGAAACCGGCGTCGTGGCCGTCCACGAAGGCCAGATAGCGGTCGAGCACCCGGCCGAGACGCTCGGTGGGCGGGCCCTGGGCCGGCTCGGCGAAGCAGCGGTTCAGTGCGTCGGCGGAGGAGCGCAGGGCGGCCTCGTACAACTGCTGCTTGCCGCCGGGGAAGTAGCGGTAGACCAGCGGCCGGGAGACTCCGGCCGCCTCGGCCACGTCGTCGAGCGACACGTCCTCGGGGGCCCGGTGCGCGAAGAGCCCGAGGGCGGCCTCCAGGAGCTGGCCGCGCCGCTCCTCGACGCTGAGCCGGCGGTACGCGGGGGAGGCGGCGCTCGTCATGACCGCAGCGTATCCCCGGTACCTCCGGCTCCGGGCCGTGATTCCCGGCCCCCGTCCGCTCACCGGCCCCGGCCTCAGGCCAGCAGCCCGGAGGAGCGCCACAGGCGGCGGCCCGGGCCGCGCAGCACGCCGATGTCGTCGAGGAAGTCCGTCAGGCGCTTGGCGCCCGCCTGCATGACCTCCCGCCGGTGCCCGCTCGCCCGCACCTCGGCGACCGCCTGCCGCCGGTCGAGGCCGACGGCGTCGTACACCGCGGGGTTGACGAAGCAGGTGGAGAAGACCCGGGCGGCCTGGCCGCAGCTGATCCGGGTGAACTCCCGCTCCCAGCGCGGCGCCGTCACCATCTGCCGGCGCAGCTCCTCACGGGCGTACCGCACGTGCCGGGCCTCCTCCACCACGTGGATCCGGGTCACCCCGCGCACCAGCGGCTGGACCCGCTCGTCCGGGAAGGTCAGCCGCTGCATCCAGTCCAGGATCTCCTCGCCGAGGAGGGTGGCGGCGAAGGAGCCGGGCGTGGTGGAGACGGTCTTCAGGACGCGGGCGAGGTTGTGGTAGACCCGCGGCACCGGGTACTCGCCGGTGCCGCCCTTGCTGATCAGCCGGGCGAACATCATGGAGTGCCGGCACTCGTCGGCGATCTCGGTGAGCGCGTACCGCACGTGATGGCTGGTCAGCGACTTGTCGTAGATGTGCCGGACGAGCAGCTGCATCAGGATGATCTCGAACCAGATGCCCAGCGAGGCGAGCGAGGCGGCCTCGTGCCGGGAGAGGTCCCTGCGCTGTTCCTCGGACATCCGGTGCCACAGCGGGGTGCCGTAGAGCGAGACCAGCTCCGGCGGCCAGTACCAGCGCCCGTCCTCGAAGGGCGCGTCCCAGTCGAGCTCGGTGTCGGGGTCGTGGGAGTGCTTGCGGGAGGCCTCCAGGAGCCGTTCGGCGACCCGTTCGCGGTCGCGGAGCGGCCCCAGAGCGTCCCGCAGCAGGGTGAGGTCGGGCTCGGTGAAGGGACTCATGGCGGGGACACCTCGCTGGTGGCGCACGTGGGTTACCGTCGGTCACGTGCTATCAGACTGCCCGTCAGCAAGCCCGTCAATCCCTCCTGCGCGACTTGTTGACGCTTCGTCCAGCAACGTGTGAGCCTGCTGGAGACGGCGGGAACGCCCTCCTGCCGGAAGGAGTGGTCGATGTCGACGCACGAGCTCTACGTGAACCCCCCGTCCGGCCCCGGCCGGGAGATCCCCGCCACCGGCGAGGCCCGCTTCTCCTGGGAGTACGACATGGCCGACGCCGGCCGTGACCGGCTCCTCGCCCTCTACCAGAAGGGCAAGGACAAACAGTGGGACGGCGCCCGCCGCATCGACTGGGACCTGGAGGTCGACCCGTACGACCCGCTCGGCACCCCCGACGAGGCGCTCGCCCTGCACGGCACCCGCCACTGGGCCAAGCTCACCGAGAAGGACAAGGGCGAACTGCGCCGCCACTACGCCTCCTGGAACTTCAGCCAGTTCCTCCACGGCGAGCAGGGCGCCATGGTCTGCGCCGCCCGGATCGTCGAGTCCGCGCCCGACCTCGACGCCAAGTTCTACTCCGCCACCCAGACCATGGACGAGGCCCGGCACGCCGAGATCTACGGCCGCTTCCTCCACGAGAAGATCGGCATGCTCTACCCGATCAACGACGACCTCCAGAGCCTCCTCGACGACACCCTCCGCGACTCCCGCTGGGACATGCCCTACCTCGGCATGCAGGTGCTCATCGAGGGCCTGGCCCTCGCCGCGTTCGGCATGATCCGCGACACCACCGACAAGCCGCTGCCCCGGCAGATCCTCGCCTACGTCATGCAGGACGAGGCCCGGCACGTGGCCTTCGGACGGATGGCCCTGCGCGACCACTACAAGCAGCTCACCGACGCCGAACTGCGCGAGCGCGAGGAGTTCGTCATCGAGGGCTGCTACCTGATGCGCGACCGGCTGCGCGGGGTCGAGGTGCTGGAGAACTTCGGCGTCGGCCGGAAGGAGGCGGAGGAGTTCAGCGAGCGGAGCGAGTTCCTGCACCTCTTCCGGAAACTGCTGTTCAGCCGGATCGTGCCCTGCGTCAAGGACATCGGCCTCTGGGGCGAACGCCTCCAGAAGGCGTACCTCGACATGGGCGTCTTCGACCTCGGCGACTCCAGCCTCGACCTGCTGATGACCCAGGACGAGGAGATTGCCGAGCGGCTCGACGCGGAACGCTTCGCGGCGGAGGAGCGCGAGCGGGTGGCCGAGGTGGCCGAGGCCGTCGCGGAGGGGGCGATCGACTGACGTACCTGCGTCAGAGGCCGTCGCGGCGGGGGCGATCGACTAGGACGTTCGGTCGAGCGCTCAGGCCGTTCGGTCGAGCGGTGCGACGGTGAAGTGGCGCAGTTCCAGGGGGCCGAGGAGGTACTCCTCCTCGCCCGGCAGGACCACCGGATCGTCCCGCCAGTGCTCGCCGGCGTACGCCACCAGGTCCTCCTCGGACCGCCAGCGGCTCACGTAGAGCAGCGAGTGCGGGGGTGCGACCAGCACCTCGTGGTCCACCAGGCCGGGGTTGCGGGCCGGGAAGTCCCGTACCGCCGAGACGATCAACTCGTGGAACGCGTCGAAGCGTTCGGGGCGGACGCGGGCCTCGCTCACTCGGACGATCACGTCCGGCACCCTCTCACGGAGCCGGTCGCGCCGTCACCCCCGCCGGTGGACGGCCGCCGGGCGGGCCGACGGGCCGCGGCGGCTTCGTCCGCGCCGGCCCGCCGCGCGGCCCCGGCGCGCCCCGGGCCTCCGCGTCGAGGCGCAGCGCCTCCCGCATCACGTCCCGCGCGATCGGGGCCGCGCTGCCGCCCCCGCTGATGTCCGTGCGCGACGCCTCCGCGTCCTCCACGACCACCGCCACCGCCACCGCGGGCCGGCCCGAACCCTCCTCCTGCGCCCAGGCGATGAACCAGGCGTACGGGGTGCCGGCGTTGCCGAGTCCGTGCTGCGCGGTGCCCGTCTTGCCGCCGACCCGGGCTCCGGGGATCGCCGCGTTCCCGCCCGTCCCCTCCTCCACCGCCTTCACCATCAGCCGCTGGAGCTGGAGGGCGGTCGACGGGCTCATCGCCTGCCGGTAGCCGCGCCGCGGGGTGCGGTCCACGGTCGTGCCGCGGTCGGTCGTCGTCCGGTCCACCAGATACGGCTGCGCGATCTCCCCGGTGTTGGCGACCGCCGCCGCCACCATCGCCATCTGGAGCGGGGTGGCCGTGGTGTTGAACTGCCCGATCGACGACAGGGCCAGCTGGTCCGGGCTCATGTCGTGGTCGAAGTTGGACCTCGCCACCCAGGACGGCACCCGCAGCGTCGCGTCGTCGAAGCCGAACCGTTCCGCCGCCTCCACCATGCCCGCCAGTCCGACGTCGACGCCGAGCCCGGCCATCACCGTGTTGCAGGACCACTGGAGGGCGTACGCGAGCGAGGCGTCCTCGCAGCCCCGGGCCTCGTTCGGCAGCACCTGCCGGGTGCCGGGCAGCACGAACGGGTCCGGCGTGTCCGTCGGGGCGTCCACGTCCCGCACCACCCCCGCGTCCAGCGCCGCCGCCGCCGTCACGATCTTGAACGTGGAGCCGGGCGGATAGGTCTGCCGCAGCGCCCGGTTGAGCATCGGCTGGTTCGGCGAGGTGGTCAGCCGGGTCCAGGCGTCCTTCACGCCGGGACCGGTGCCGGAGAGCACCCCGGGCTCGTACGAGGGGGAGGAGACCAGCGCCAGGACGCGGCCGCTCGACGGTTCGAGCGCGACGACCGCGCCGCGCTTGCCGCCGAGGCCCCGGTAGGCGGCCTCCTGCATCGGGGCCCGGATCGTCGTCACCACGTCGCCGCCGGGGGAGCGGCCCCGGGTCAGGTCGTTCCAGAGCGGCAGCGGCGCCAGCATCGGGTCGGCGCCGGAGAGGATCGCGTCCTCCGCGTCCTCGACCATGCTGGTGCCGTACGTCTGGGAGGCGTAGCCGGTCACCGGCGCGTACAGCGGGCCCCGGCGGTAGGTCCGCTCCCAGCGCAGCTGCTGCCCGCTGTCGCGGGAGCCGGTCACCGGCTTCCCGTCGACGAGGATCTCGCCGCGCGGCTCGGCCCAGCGGGCGATGGAGCTCCGCCGGTTGGCCGGATTCGCGTCCAGCTCGTCGGCCTCGACCAGCATCACCCGGGCCGCGTTCACGAGGAGCGCGACCAGCAGGAGCAGACAGAGCACGGCGGCCCGCCGGATGTACCGGATCACCGGCCCGCCTCCACCCTGGCCAGCTCGCCCGTGTCCGCCGACTCCGGCTGCGGCGCCCGCGCCGAGTCGCTGAGCCGGACCAGGAGCGCGACGATCACCCAGTTGGTCACCACCGACGAACCGCCCTGCGCCAGGAACGGCATCGCCATGCCGGTCAGCGGGATCAGCCCCATCACCCCGCCCGCGATCACGAAGACCTGGAGCGCCACGATCGACGCGAGCCCGATCGCGAGCAGCCGTCCGAAGGGGTCCCGCAGGGCGAGCCCGGCCCGGTAGCCGCGCGCCACGAAGAGCGCGTACAGCAGGAAGAGCGCGGTGAGCCCGACGAGCCCCAGCTCCTCGCCGGCCGTCGCCAGGATGAAGTCCGACTTGGTGGCGAAGCCGATGAGGACCGAGTGCCCGAGGCCGAGTCCGGTGCCGAGCATCCCGCCGGCGGCGAAGGCGAAGAGCGACTGGGCGAGCTGCCCCGGCCCGTCGCCGGCCCGGATGGAGGCGTACGGATCGAGCCAGTCCTCCACCCGGCTGTGTACGTGCGGCTCGACGGAGCCGATGAGGAAGGCCCCGGCGGCGGCCAGCAGCAGCCCGATCGCGATCCAGCCGGTGCGGCCGGTCGCCACGTACAGCATGATCACGAACAGGCCGAAGAAGAGCAGCGAGGTCCCGAGGTCCCGCTCCAGGACGAGGACGCCGACGCTCAGCAGCCAGATCGCCACGATCGGGCCGAGCACCCGCCAGGTGGGGAACTGGAACTTCCAGATCCGGCGGCCGGCGTACGCGAGCGCGCTGAGGTTGGCGGAGAGGTACGCGGCGAAGAAGACGGCGAGCAGGATCTTCGCGAACTCGCCCGGCTGGAAGGAGAGCCCGCCGATCCGGATCCAGATCCGGGCGCCGTTCACCGCCGGGAAGAAGATCGGCAGGATCATCAGGGCGAGCGCGGCGGCGACGGAGACGTACGCGTAGCCATGGAGGGCGCGGTGGTCGCGGAGCAGCACCACCACCACGATGAACAGCGTGACCCCGAGCGTGGACCACACCAGCTGGGTGGCGGCCGCCTGGTCGCGCGGGGTCTCCAGGTCGAGGCGGTAGATCAGGACGAGGCCGAGCCCGTTGAGCAGCAGGGCGATCGGCAGCAGCAGCGGATCGGCGTACGGGGCCCGGAACCGCACGGCGAGGTGCGCGAGCAGGGCCAGGAGCCCGAGCCCCGCCCCGTACCGGGCCGCGTCGGGCGGCACGGCGCCGTCGTGGGCGAGCCCCACCGAGGCGTAGCCGCAGACGGAGATGAGGACGGCTCCGAGCAGCAGCACCAGCTCCATCCCGCGCCGCTTCGGGACCCGGACACCGGGGGGCGGCGCGTCCGGGGGAGCGTCCGTGGTCCGAGGCGCGGTCATGGTCGGCAACGTAGCAAGCCGTATGCCGTATGTCCCTTTTGTGTGACGGTGCGCCGTGGGGGCGGTTCATCCCTGTGGGTGTGGTCCTGCCCTCCCCGAGGGTGTCGGCCCCTCATCCCCGTGGGGTGTCGTCCTCGTCCTCGAACCGCACGTACTCCGGCAGCCGGATCCGCGCCTCGGCCCCGCCCTCCCGCGCCCGGCCGAACTCCAGCTCGGCGCCGATCACCTCCGCCTGCCCCCGGGCGATGGTCAGCCCGAGGCCGTGCCCCTTGCCGCCGCCCTCGGTGCGGAAGCGCTGCGGACCCGAGACGAGCAGGTACTCCGGATAGCCCGGCCCGTGGTCCCGCACCTCCACGGTCGCCCCGTCCACGGTCACCACGACCGGCGGGCGGCCGTGCCGGTGGGCGTTGGCGACCAGATTCCCCAGCACCCGTTCGAGCCGCCGCCGGTCCGTCTCCACCGTCGCGTCCCGGACGATCCGCACCTCCGTCTCCGTGCCCGAGGCCCGCACCACCCGCTCGACCAGCGGCCCGAGTTCATGCACGGCCAGGTCGACGGTCTCGTTGCGGGCGTCGAGCCGGGAGATCTCCAGCAGGTCCTCGGTCAGCCCGCGCATCGTCCGCACCCGGTCCCGGACGAGCTCCGCCGGCCGGCCCTCCGGCAGCAGTTCGGCGGCGGCCGAGAGCCCGGTCAGCGGGGTGCGCAGTTCGTGGGCCACGTCCGCGGTGAACCGCTGCTCGCTCTGGAGCTTGCGCTGGAGCGAGGAGGCCATGGTGTCGAGCGCATCCGAGACCGTCGCCACCTCGTCCTGCGGGCGCCGCGGGTCCTTCGTCCGGGCGTCGTCCACGCGCGCGTCCAGGTCCCCCGCGGTGATCCGGCGGGCCACCTGGGCGGTGGCGTGGAGCCGCCGGGTGACCCGGGTGACCGCCACGACCCCGACGCCGAGGGTCACCCCGATCGCGAGGATCGAGGAGCCGACGATCGACCGGTCCAGGGCGTCGATGGTCCCCGCGCCCACGGTGTGGTCGACCCGCACCGCGAGGGCGTGCCCGTCCGCGGGGCCCGCCGCCCACACGGTCGGCCGGCCCCGGTCGTCGGCGACCACGGTGCCGCGCTCGCCGCGCGCCGTCAGCGCCCGCAGCTCCTGGGGGAGCCCCGGCGGGTCGAGCCCGGCGAAGGGCGGCAGCGGTTCACCGGCCTCGTACAGCCGGGTCACGTCCGTGAGCCGGGAGAGCGCCTTCTCCCGCGCGTCCCGCACGGTCTGCCCGGTCACCGAGACGTGCACCAGGGTGCCGAGCAGCGCGGCCAGCGCGCAGCACATCACGGCGATGAAGACCGCGGCCTTCCAGGTGAGCGTCGCGGTCCAGGCGGGCGCGCGCGGCCGCCTGGACCGGCGGGGGCTCACGGCGTGCGCTCCGTGGTCGGTTCAGGCGTGCGCTCCGGGGGCGGCGCGGGGGTGCTCTGCGAGGTCCGCGCCGGGGTTTGCTCCGGGGTGCTCTGCGAGGTCCGCTCCGGGCGCGGGGTGCCGGTGCCGGAGCCTCGCGGGGCGTCCGGGGGTGTCCGTACGGGCACGATCTCGTCCCGCGCCGGGAGCATGCTGTGCTGCCGCTCGTCCCACGACCACGCGGTCCGGTACTCGTACCCGGGGATCCCCGCGGAGGCGGCCCGCACGATCAGGTCCCGGCCGGCCAGCTCCACGCTGATCACCTGGTCGACGGTGGACATCACCCGGGTGAGCCCGCCCCGCTCGGCGAGGTACACCCGGACGGCGACCTGCTGCTCGGGCATCCGGATCCCGACGATCAGCTCGTCCCGGCCGTTCCCGGTGAGGTCCCGGTAGTACGGCGACAGCACCGGGCACGCCGCCGGCGCGGTGTCGCAGGCGAGGATCGCGCGGGCGGTCTCCTCGTACATGCCGTCGGCGCCGGTGTACGTGTCGGGGTGGGCGGCCACCTCCGCGCGGACCACCGCGACCGGGTCCACGGTCCGCACGTCGGCGTTCCGCACGGTGATCCCCGGCACCCGCTCGGTGTCCGTCTCCCCGTAGTCGGCCGGCGGATCCGAGGCGGGCGGCAGCTCCGGCCAGAGCCGGACGGGCCCCACGGCGGTCGGCGTCGGACCGTCGCTCTCCAGCCCTCCGCCGGTCCCGCAGCCGGCCAGCGCGACGAGCGCGGCGACGGCGGCGAGGGCGGTGGTGCGGACTCTCACGGGGCTCCCAGGTCGGACGGGCGGTCTCGGAAAGACCATATGTCCAATTAGGGAAGGTCATCCCCCTCGGGAGGCGCGTACGGCACCAGGAGAACACCCCCGGACGCCCTCACCGGGCCCGCAGCAGGCGTACCGCGTCCGCGGCCGCGGGGGAGAGCGGGACGTCCGGCAGGTCGGGCAGGGGGACCCAGGCCACGGCGTCGGTGGAGCCGCCCGTCTCGGAGACCGCGGGCACCGCGCCCGCCGGCAGGTCGACGGCGTAGAAGAGCGCGGTCAGATGCCAGTCGACGCCACCCCGGGCGGCCGTGTAGCTGCGCGCGTCCAGCAGCTCGGCGCCGGACGCCTCCAGACCGGTCTCCTCCCGCAGCTCCCGGACCAGCGCCTCGACGGGCTGCTCACCCGGGTCCACGCCGCCGCCGGGCAGGTGCCACAGCCCCGGCGCGAAGACCGGCGAGGCGTCCGAGAGCCGGGTCAGCAGCATCCGGCCCTCGCGCACCGCGAGGGCGTACGCCGACACCCGCGTCCGCACCCGTCCGCTCATCGGCCGCCGCCCTCCGCGTGCTCGCTCCCGCCGCCGGCCGCCGGCCCGTCGTGCCACGGCCGGGCCGGGCGCTCCATCAGGGCCAGTGCCGCCCGGCACAGGGTCAGGAGCTTCTCGTCCTGGTGGATGTCGTGGCTGCCCGAGGCGCCCTCCCGGGCGTTGTGCCGGCGCCGCCGGGTCAGCTCGGTGAGGATCGGCAGCTGCGCCGCCGCCGCGGCCGGGCCCATCTCGGCGAGGCACGCGGCGACCTCCACGCGCGCGTGCCGGTTCTCCTCCCAGGCCGCGAGCAGCACCGGCAGCGTCCGCTCCGTCTCCCCGGACACCCGCCACAGCGCCGTCGCGCACCGCACCCGCTCCCACAGGTCCCGCGAGGTCAGCCCCGGCCGCAGAGCCCGCGCCGCCCCGGCCGCCGCCGGACCGATCGCGCCCAGCGCCTGCGCCGCCGCGCACCGGTCCGCGCCCGAGGACCCGGGCCGCAGCCACCGCACCAGGACCGGCACCACCGCCTGCGCGTCCCCCTCGACCGTCCACAGGGCCCGGGCCGCCGCCGTGGCGACCGACGCCGTGTCCGCGTCCAGCAGCTCCCGCAGCTCGGGTACGGCCTCCCGGGCCGCGGGCCCGAAGGCGCCGAGGGTCCGCGCCACCGCCTCCCGCACCCACTCGCGCCGGTGCTCCGGCGCCCCGCGCAGCACCCGCAGCACCTCGGGCAGCGCCTGACCGCCCCGCACCGCCGCCAGCGCGTACAGCAGCGGCGCCGCCCGGTCGTACAGGTCCTCGTCCAGCTCCACCGCCGCGAGGCGCCGCCGCAGCAGCGGAGCGAGCCCCGCCGCGGCCGGTCCGAGGCCGTCGACCGCGTACAGCAGCTCGCGCCGGACCTCGCCGCGCCCCTCCAGCGCCCGCGCGAGCAGCGGCACGGCGCGGGCGTCACCGCTCCGCGCCAGCGCCAGCAGCGCGCCGTCCCGCCCGGTCCTGCCGGTGAGCTCCGCCAGGCCGCCGGCCGGAGCCGGAGCCCCGCCCGGCCGCTCGGACAGGACCCCGGCGAGCGCGTCGGCCGCGGGGGCGCCCAGCTCGAAGAGGCGCTCCAGGAAGGAGGTGGCGGCCTCGCGGAGCCGCGCGTCGGGATCGGCGAGCTGCGCGCCGACCAGCGCGACGAGCTCCTCGTACCGCCCCCGCCAGAGCCGTATCAGCCCGCCGCACAGCCAGATCGCGTCCGAACGCTGCCCCGGGTCCGGGCTCCGCAGCTGGGCGAGGATCAGCGCGATCCGGTCGTCCACCCGGTCGTCCAGGGCACCGTGCAGGGTCCGCAGCAGCTCCTCCGTCCACGGCGTCCGCCGCCCCGCCACCTGCTCCCCGAGGAGCTCGCGCACCTGCCCCACCAGCGTCACCGGAATCCGCGCGGCGGTCTCACCGCCCTCGTCGTCCGGGGCGGGCACCGTCCGGATCTCCTCCAGGAGCTCCGTCACCCGCCGCACCACGTCCTCCGGGATCCGCCCCGGCGCACAGCGCGCGAGCTGGGCCAGTGCCGCGAGCCGCAGCCCCGGGTCCTGCGCCGCCCGCGCCAGCCAGCCCAGCCAGTCGACGGTCTCGGCGCGCAGCGAGGCGTGCCGCAGCGCGATCCGGCCCACCGCCTCGACCAGCGCGAGCCGCACCTCCGTGTCCGGCTCCACGGTCAGCCGCTCCCGCAGCAGGGTCAGCACGCGCGCGGGGTCCGGGTGCAGCGAGGCCAGCGCCACCGGCGCGGCGAGCCGCACCTCGGGGTCGGCGTCGTCGACCAGGCCGAGGAAGACGTCGGCGCCGGCGGCGACGGCGGCGGCCGCCATCGCGAAGTTCGCGGCGGGGACGAACTCGGCGTCGCCCGGGCCGGGCCCGGACGGTCCGTCCAGGTCGCCGTCCTCGTCGTCGAGCTCGATCCCGCCGATGCTGGTGAGCAGTTCGACGATGCCGCCGCGGTCCTGGACGGCGGGGTCGGCGACGAGCTCCAGGAGGAAGGGGATGCAGGCGAGCGTGGAGTCGTACACGTCGCCCTGGTGGTGGACCGCGCCGTACATGCCGTCGAGACCGGTCTCCCGCTCGGCGGGGTCGGGCGAGGCGAGAGCGCGGAGCAGTGCCGGCACGTCGTCCGCGGGGCCGTAGGCGTGCCCCAGCGAGGCCCAGTCGACCTCCTCGATCCCCGTCAGCATTGCCAGGCCGCCTTCCCCGTGAGCCCTTCACCAGGCAGCAAGTGTGCACCACGGGAAGCCCGTCGACGCCGAACGGGAGCCACCCGCCCCGCGACCGTGGAGCGTTCCGCTCGGTTTGCGCCATGTACGGCGCGAGGACCGGTCGTTGCGCACGATTCCGGCCCCGGAACCCGCCCCACGCGCACGCGCCCGCGTGGGGCGGGTTCAGACCCCCTCGCCCCGGAACCGTACGAACGAGGCGGACTCGTGCCGCCCGGCGACCCGCCGCAGCTCGACCGCGGCCGGCCGGGCGATCCGCAGCACCGGTCCGTGCTCGGGGTCGGTCTCCGCCGTCACCCCGCCCCCGGTCTCCGCGACGCGGGCGCCGACCTGCCGGGCCTGCACGGGCGTGAGCCGGGGCGTCGTCGTCAGGGTCCGCCCGTCCGGCAGCCGGACCAACAGCGCCCGCGGCCGGGCGGCCGGCCCGACGAGACCCACCAGCTCCGCGTCCACGGTCTCGGAGTGCCGCACCTTCCGCCAGGACCAGGTGGAGCCGGAGCGGTACGCCGAGCTCATCGCCTTGGCCACCACCCCCTCCACACCCGCCTCCCGCAGGTCCCGGAACCAGGCGCGCGCGGTCGCCTCGTCGTCCGTGGCCAGCACCCGCTGGAGCGGCGGACCGGCCTCCCGCAGCGCCGTGCCGAGGAGCTCCCACCGGTCCCGCAGCGGCAGCGCCCGTACGTCCCGGCCGGGCACCGCGAGCAGGTCGAAGGCGATGTACGAGACCGGCACCCCGGTCCGCTTCCGGTCGGCGTGCGAGCGGAGCAGGTCGGTGAAGCTGAGCCGCCCCTCCCGGTACGCGCACAGCTCGCCGTCCAGCACGATCCCGGGCGGCAGCCGGTCCGCGAGCGCCGCCGCGATGTCCGGGAACTCGGGGGAGAGGTCGCGCCGGGACCGCGACTGGAGCACCACACGCCCGCCCTCCAGGACGAAGGCGAGCGCCCGGAACCCGTCGAGCTTCAGGGAGTACTGCAGGTCGCGGGGCGGCGGCGCCTGGCCGGGAATCTCCTCCGCCGTCCGCGGCCGCATGACGTCGACCGGCGGCAGGAGCACGACCCGGCCACCGCCGTCCCGGCTCCCGTTCACGGCACGTCCCCCGCCCGCCCCGCCTCGAACAGGGGCCCCAGCAGCTCCCCGTACCGCTCCAGACGTGGCGCGATGTCGCCCATCACGAAGGCGAGGCCGGCGGGGTCGGCGCACGCCTCGACCTCCTCCCAGGTGACCGGCGCGGAGACGTTCGGCCGCTCGCGGGCCCGCAGGGTGTAGGGGGTGGCGGTGGTCTTGGCGGCGGCGTTCTGGCTGTGGTCGACGAAGACCTTTCCGGCGCGCAGGGCCTTCGCCATCCGGTGCGTGACCAGCCGCGGCAGCTCCGCCTCCGCCTCGACGGCGAGCCGCTTCGCGTACGCGGACACCTGCTCGGAAGGGGTCGGCACGACGGGGACCAGCAGATGGAGCCCCTTGGCGCCGGAGGTCTTGGCGAAGGCCTCGAGCCCGTCCCCGGCGAGCCGCTCCCGCAGGTGGAGGGCGACCCGGCAGCAGTCGACGACCGTGGCGGGCGACCCCGGGTCGAGGTCGAGGACGAGCCGGTCGGCGACGGCGGGGGCGGCGGCCGTCCACTGCGGGGTGTGGAACTCCACGACCAGGTTGGACGCCCACACCAGCGAGGGCAGGTCCTGGACCATCACCTGCCGGGCGCGCGGGTCCTCGGTGCGCGGCACCGGCGTGGTCGCCACCCAGGCGGGCGTACCCGGAGGCGGATTCTTCGTGAAGAAGAGCTGCCCGCCCGGCCCGTCCGGATAGCGCAGGAAGGAGACCGGCCGGTCGCGCAGATGCGGCAGGATCGCCGCCTCCACCGTGGCGTAGTAGTGGAGCAGCTCGCCCTTGGTGGTGCCGGTGGCGGGGTGGATGACCTTGCCGAGGTTACTGAGCGTGATGCGCCGCCCGGCCACCTCCGTGAGGGGCGTCATACGATGAGACTCCCATATTTCCGGCGATAACGGCATGAAGGGTAGGAACCGTGCGATCTATCTGGAACGGCGCCATATCCTTCGGGCTGGTCAGCATCCCGATCAAGCTGGTGAACGCCACCGAGAGCCGGTCCGTCTCCTTCCGCCAGATCCACGTCGAGGACGGCGGCCGGATCCGCTACCGCAAGGTCTGCGAGCTGGACGGCGAGGAGATCGGGCAGGCCGAGATCGGGAAGGCGTACGAGGACGCGGACGGGACCATGATCCCGATCACCGACGAGGACCTGGCCGCGCTGCCGCTGCCCACGGCCAAGACGATCGAGATCGTCGCCTTCGTCCCGGCGGGCGACATCGACCCGCTCCAGATGGACGCCGCGTACTACCTCTCCGCCAACGGCGTCCCCGCCGCGAAGCCGTACACCCTCCTGCGCGAGGCCCTGAAGCGCAGCGACAAGGTCGCCGTCGCGAAGTACGCCCTGCGGGGGCGCGAACGCCTCGGCATGCTCCGGGTCGTCGACGACGTCATCGCCATGCACGGCCTGCTCTGGCCCGACGAGATCCGCGCCCCGGAGGGTGTGGCCCCCGAGACCCCGGTGACCGTCCGCGAGGCCGAGCTCGACCTGGCGGACGCCCTGATGGCCACCCTCGGCGAGGTCGACATCACCACCCTCCACGACGACTACCGCGAGGCGGTCGAGGAGATGATCGCGGCGAAGGCGGCCGGCGGCGAGGGCGTGGCACCGCCGGAGCCCGGCGAGGAGGGCACCGGCGGCCAGGTGATCGACCTGATGGCGGCCCTGGAGAAGAGCGTCCGCGACGCGAAGGAGGCCCGCGGCGAGCCGGCGGAGGTCACCGACATCAAGAGCCGCCCGGCGAAGAGGACCGGGGCGAAGAAGGCCGCGGCGAAGCGGACGGCCGCGAAGAAGGCCCCGGCGAAGGAGACGGCGGCGAAGGAGGCCCCGGCGAAGGGGACGGCGGCGAAGGAGGCCCCGGCGAAGGGGACGGCGGCGAAGAAGTCGACGGCCAGGAAGCAGCAGCCGGCGAAGAAGCAGGCCGCGAAGAAGCAGACGGCCGCCGCCCGGAAGAGCGCCTCCGGCAAGCGCTCCGCGTGACCGCGATGCCGCTCCCCGACCACCGCGGAAACGTTTCATGCACTACGGTGTAAAAGCGGCAAATGCCCCTGTTCGGGTGACCTGTCCACCGTGAGGTCGCGAGCGATGAGCCACAAGCACCACTCGGGCGACGGTGACGAGCTGCTCGCCCGCCTGGGCTCGCTGACCGCCCAGGCGCGCCGGCACGCGGAGCTCCAGCGTTCCCAGGTCGAGCTGGCGCTCGCCCTCCAGCGCGACATGCTGCCCGCGGAGCTGCCCGAGGTGCCCGGTTTCCGGCTCGCCGTCGCCTACGCCCCCGCCTGCACCGGCCTCAACGTCGGCGGCGACTGGTACGACGCCTTCGTCCTGCCCGACGGCCGGCTCGGCCTCTCCATCGGCGACGTCCAGGGCCACAACATCGAGGCCGCCGCGCTCATGGGCCAGGTCCGGGTCGCCCTGCGCGCGCTCGCGTCGGTCGGAGGCGAACCGGGCGAACTGCTCGCCCGTACCAACGACCTCCTCATCTCCCTCGGCGGCACCCTCTTCGCCACCTGCACGTTCATGCGCCTCGACCCCGCCACCGGCCTCCTGGAGAGCGCCCGGGCCGGCCACCTCCCCTTCGTCTGGGCGACGGCCGACGGCAGGTCCGGCACCTCGCAGGACGCCGGAGGACCGCCGCTCGGCGTCCTGGCGGGCGCCGAGTACCCCGTCACCCGCTACCGCCTCACCCAGGGCGGGGTCTTCGTGCTGCTCACGGACGGTGTCGTGGAGGGCCCCTCGCTCCCCGTCGACGAGGGCCTCGACCAGGCCGTCCGGCTCGCCGGCATCGCCGCCGTCGCCGGCCTGTCGCCGGCCTCCGTCGCCGCCGCTGTGATCAAGGGCGCCGAACGCGTGGGCCAGGAGGACGACGCGGCGGTCCTGGTCGTGGGCCACGACGAACGCGCCACGCCCCCGGCGGACCCGCGGCCCTAGGACCTGTCGTCACACCCCCGTCCGCCCCGCGACGCCCTGCACGCGCTCCCGCCGCACCGGACACCAGCCCGGGCACGTGTGACGACAGCCCCTGGGGAACCGCCGCCGTTCACCCGGATTTCACCCGGGAAGCCGGACGGGACCCCCTCTCCCCTCGCCGCCGGGCCCGCGCCGTTGTCTGATGGCTGATGTGCCGATTGCCAAGGAGTTCGATGCGCGCCGGACGGCCCTGGTGGCCGTCCAGAGCCTGGCGGTCGCCGCGGCCTACTTCGCCGCCGGACGGCTGGGGCTCACCCGGCAGCTCGTCGTCGAAGGCGCGATCTACACCCCGATCTGGCCCCCCACGGGCGTCGCGCTCGCCGCCTTCCTGATCTTCGGCCTCCGCGTCTGGGGCGGCGTCGCCCTGGGCGCCCTCCTCGTCATCGCCTCGATCGCCACGCTCCGCCCGGTGGCCCTGGTCAACGTCCTCGGCAACACCGCCGCCCCGGTCTGCGCCTACCTCCTGCTGCGCAGAGCCGGCTTCAGCGCCCGCCTGGACCGGCTCCGCGACGGCCTGGCCCTGGTCTTCCTCGGAGCCTTCGCGGCGATGACGATCAGCGCGACCACCGGTGTCGGCGTCCAGGTCCTCACCGACCGCCTCCCGGCCGAGGACTTCTGGGCCGTCTGGCTGGCCTGGTGGGTGGGCGACGCCATGGGAGTCCTGCTCGTCACGCCGGTCCTGCTCCTGCTGAAGGACGTCCGGCCCCCCTTCCGGACGGGGCGGTGGAAGGAGGTCGCGGGCCTCGCGGCCGTCACCCTCGCGGCCGTCGCGATCGCCACCCACAGCCACATGAGCCTCCTCTACCTCGTCTACCCCCTCCTGATCTGGGCCGCCCTCAGCTTCCAGCTCGCCGGCAGCACGGTCTGCGCCCTGTACGCCTCGGTCATGGTCACGGTCGCCGCCACCGACCAGACGGGCCCCTTCGCCGGACTGACCCAGATCGAAGTCATGATCAAACTCCAGACCTTCAACGGCACCATGGCCCTCACGGCCCTCCTGCTCTCCGCCGTGATCACCGAGCAGCTCAACACCCGCCGCTCCGTGGAGCAGGCGTGCGAGGAACTCCTGGAAGTCCTGGAGCACCTCACCGCGGGCGAATCCCGCCCCCCGCCCCCCTGACCGCCACCCCGATCACACCCGCACATACGACAAAACCCCGTGATCGGCGTTTCCGCTGATCACGGGGTCTGTGTGGCACTTCCTGCGAAGAGTGCCCCCGGCAGGATTCGAACCTGCGCACACGGCTCCGGAGGCCGTCGCTCTTTTTCGCGTTTCCCGCAGGTCAGCGGCCTATCTGAAAGTCCGTTAGAGGCGCGGTCCCAAGCATGTCCCAAGGGGTCTAGATGTCCCTTTTGGGTCACATGCCAGTCTAGTCCTGTCCGGCGGGGCGGGGAGTGCCTTTCGGGAAATAATCTTGGTCCTCCGCGACGTTCTCGCTCGGCAATCGCTGAGTGGGGGTGGCTGGACCTGAAACTGTTCGACACGGCAAACGGCGTGACCGAGGTCACGCCGTGGCTGGCTGAGGCTGAGGCCGATGTGCAGGCGCTCGTTGAGAGCGCGATGGAGCCCATGCTCGGGGTCCGCTTCCTGGCCACCGAGTACAGCACCGGCCCCGTCCACGGCGGGCGCATCGACTCGCTCGGGCTGGACGAGAACGGCTCGCCGGTGATCGTCGAGTACAAGCGGGCGACCGACCCTGGCGTGCTGTCGCAGGGCCTGTTCTACGTGGCCTGGCTGATGGACCACCGGGAGGAGTTCGAGGCCCTGGTCCGCGAGCGGCTCGGGCCGGCGGCAGCCGCCGGAGTTCTGTGGAGCACGCCCCGGCTGATCTGCGTGGCGGGCGGCTTCACGCGCTACGACTTGCACGCGGTGCGCGAGCACCGGCGGTCCATCGACCTCGTGCGCTACACCATGCTCGGCGAGCACCACATCGCGCTGGAGACGGTCGCGTCGGTCGCTGCCCAGGGCAGCGGGACGCGGCGGCAGAGCCTGCGCGGCGGACGGGGCACGTCACCGCGCCGGCCGACCGACGCCATGGCGGAGCTCACGGCCGTGGTCGACGAGGTGCTGCTCGGGCTGGGCGAGGGAGTGACGAAGGTCGAGCGCAAGCAGTACGACGCCTACCAGCGGCTGCGGAACTTCGCCTGCGTCACTGGACGGCAGGACAAGCTGCTGGTGTACCTCAAGGTCGCGCCGGCCACGGTGGAACTCGTGCCGGGCTTCACCCGGGACGTGACGGGACTGGGCCATCACGGCACAGGCGACCTGGAGGTCCAGCTGCGCTCGGAGAAGGACGTGGAGCGGGCGCTGGAGCTGTTCCGGCTGTCGTACGCCGCGGCGTAGCGCTTGGTGGGGCGAGGATCTCGGTGGGGGAGGCGCCTTTCGACGGAGGGGCGGGGGAGTGGCGGTGGTGTCGTCCATCCTCCGCAGGATCCCCGGTTTCGGAAACCGGGGATCCTCGCCTATATTGCGCCCGCGCCGACGCCGGACGGGGTCACCAGCCGGAAGGCTTGGTGGGTCCCAGGGCGCGGGTGACGGTGATCTCGATGACGACCCGGTTGGGGTTTACGCGCGGGGTCTTGTACCGCTCGGTGTAGCGGCGCTCGGCGTCGGCGACGGCGGCGGGGTCGTCCTTGATGACGGCGGTGCCTTCGAGGGTGGACCAGCGCCGCCCTTCGGCCTGGCTGACGTTGACGCGGGCTTCGCCCCCGGAAGCCAGGGCGGCGCGGACGTTGCGGACCTTCTTGTTGCCGCCGTCGGTGATGACGCGGGCGATCCGCGTCTCAGGGTCGTAGGTGACGCCGACCGGGGTCGTGTGCGGGGAGCCGTCGGGACGGAGGGTGGTCAGGAAGCAGGTCCGGCGCTCCTGCCAGAACAGGTCCCCGTCGGTGGGCAGGGGGGCGGTGTCCAACGGTCGGTCTCCTCGGTGCGATGGCTCGGACGCCGGAACGGCGCCGTGCAGGTCGCTTCGACCGTAACGCGGAGCTATCCGCATCAGAGGGGCAGGTGCTGCGGCCGAGCGAGGTCGGGGGAGGAATCGAAGGCGGCTTCGAGATGAGCGAGGGGCGCGAGGCTGGGACACACCTCGACCTACTGGTCCCGATCCTCAGCTGAGGACGGCTTTCGGTGCCGGCCGCGTCCCTTGCCCATGGCAGGCCGGTCCCACTCGGCGGGCTTCTCCTGCACGGGCGGCGGCGGATACAACAGGGCTTTCGCGGCGGCCAAGTCCTCGACGACGCCGACGACCATCCACTCGGTGCCGGTCCACTCTTCGATCGCTCTCGGGGCGTCGGGGTCCACGTGGGCCCCACGATGAGGGCCGTCACCGAGCGGCACCGCGCGCCGCCTGCCCTTCGAGGCGGCCTGGCGTGCATCGCGCCGGCGAGCCCACTCCTCCAGCGGTTCGTCATCCTGCATCAGGGCATCGTGGCCGAGTCGCGGTCCGGGCCGCCACCCGTTCACCCGAGTGGATGAATGAACGGAGACCCCCAGGGCGGGTAACAGCACACGGGCTGCTGTGACGCAGTCTTGGGGAATATCAGGGACCTCTAGGCTGTGGTCATGAGCAGCCGTATCCCGCGAGGGCGCGCGGGCAGGAAGGGCCAGCAGCACCGGGCGACTCCCGGTGACCTGCGGTCGTATGACGTGACCCCAGCCTCCGAGGTGACCGTGACCCGTGCGGACGGCACGGTCGAGGTCCAGCCTGCAAAGCCGGCGAAGAAGGCGACCCCGCAGCAGCGCCGACGCGGTCCGGCAGTGTGCGCGATGTGCGGCGGCAAGATCACCGGGAAGGTGTGGGTCAGCCGGGAGCAGGGGCCAAGCCGCGGGAAGCCGGTCCATGAGGAGTGCGAGAAGAAGGCGGCGGCCTTCACGACGAAGCGCCGGGCCGCGAAGCAGCAGACCACACAGCAGAAGCAGGACGGCGCGCTGTCCCTGAAAGAGGAGAACCGGCGGCTGCTCGCCGCGCAGGATCGAATCCGTGAGCTGCGGCGTGCCCGCAGCCAGCCGAAAGCGGAGCCCGACGGGACGTGACGCCCGGTTCAGGGAGACCTCTCCGTCGCAGTGGAGCGGCTCCCACCCGGCCGGCATCGGGTGGAGCGCCCAAGCCCACAGCAGGGGGCCATGAAGCCGGTCGGATAAGACCGTCCCTCGTCAGCCGTTCCCTAGGAACTCTCGTACTCCGCGGAGCCGGGTGCTCAGCTGTCGCTGAGTGGCACGGCTGTCGAGGCGTACGTCGAGGGCGCCGGGCAGGCTGCTGTCCGCTCGGCGGCCGGCGGGGAGAAGGGCGGGGGCGAGGCCGTCGCGGCGGGCGACGAGGACGCCAAGGGTGAAGCGGCTGACGGCGTCGGGGCCGGCCAGGTGGAAGACGCCGGTCGCGTCGCTCAGCGCAAGCTCCCACAAGGCAGCCGCCAGATCGGCGACATGGACAGGGCAGCGGATGTCGTCCGTGAACAGGACGCCTTCCCGCGTGCCGGCGGCGAGTTCGTGGACGATGCGTTCGTGTGCGGAACCGCCGTCGCCGATGATCAGCGAGGTGCGGGCGACGGCCGCGTCGGGGTGGAAGAGACGTACGGCCGTCTCGGCGGCGGCCTTTGCGGCCCCGTACGGGGTGACGGGGTCGGGGAGGGCGGTCTCGGTGTAGTGGACGTCAGCACCGGAGAAGATCGCGTCGCTGGACACGTGCACCAGGCGGATTCCCCTGCTCGCCGCCGCCACGGTGAGGCGGAGCGAGCCGTCGGCGGTGACCGCCCAGTCGGCGTCGCCGCTGGATGCATTGATCACCGCGGTAGGGGTCACGGCGTCGAGAACCTCGTCGAGGCGACGCGCATCGCGTAAGTCCAGCTGGTGCCAGGTGGCGCTGGCCGGTTCGCCGGGGCGGGAGTTGAACGTCGCGGCTGTGGCCTGGCCCGCAGCCCGGGCCTGTCGCACCAGCTCGGTCCCGAGGAACCCGCTGGCGCCGATGATCAGCACCGTCATGCCGCCACACCGTACTGCAGGACGCCCCGTGGGCACCTGCCGGTCACGGTTCCTATTGAATCCCGATAGGCGGCACGAGTGGAAGTCGGCTGCGTTCTGGCGCGTGCGTAAGCATCGAGTGCGCGCGCCGGGAATTTCTTTTCCAGGCGTATCCAGAAGGTCGCATGGAGGGTTCAAGAACGGCTATCGTGGGGGCCCTGTCGCCCCGTTCCTTGCGGGGGCCGGCTCGTGCTCCGCACGGGTGGCTCGGTATGCCGAGCCACCTGCCTGGGGCGCGCAACCGGCGTGCCCCTCACAGGAAGGTGGACCCATGTGTGGTTCAGCGGGGCGGGAGCCCGAACGCCCGTCAGGAGGTAGCCCCTTGAAGGAGCTACAGAGGGTGGAGGTCATCTGCGCCATCATGGCGTCGGTGATGTCTGCGATGGTCAGCGGCATGACGCTGCTGGTATTCCTCAGGGTCTGACGCCGTCCGGGACCGGCTGTTACCCGGTCCCGGACGGCCGTCCGGGAGGGGCCGGCGTGGACGTTCTCGTCCGCGTCGGCCCCAAACTTTTGCGGCGGCGAGATTACTAATCTGCGTCGCGGGCAACATTGCTAATCTTCCGCCGCGTAAAGTTGGCTTCGTAGTCGGCGCCGTTAAATTAGCGCCGACAGTGTGACCCTAATGACTTGACGCGTAATTAGTGGGTGCGTCAAGTCGTAATCACCCTCCTAATCTAGCTAGCACGCTCCCTTAAAGCTAGTTCGCCGGGCGGAACCTGCCAGGTCGGAGCCGCATCTGTGCAGGTCAGAGTCGGTGGGCAAGCGCTGAGCGTCGGCGGCGGTCGAGACGGGTCCGGTTACCGGCCGCGGGCGCGCTGGGTGGGCACGGCTGCGGGAAGCCCGCGGGCGGGCGCCGGAAGCGGCCTCGGAGTCGGCCGTGTGGGTGACGGAAACAGGTCTGCGGCGGTCTGGGCGAGCTCGGCCAGGAGGGTGTGGGGAACGCCGGCGGAGAGACGGAGGGTCCACGCCGCCCGGTCGAGGTCTTCCCCGCCGTACAGCGTCCATCGGTCCGCCGTGGCGTGCGGGGTGGACTCGAAGGTGATGGTCCGGTCCGGTGCCGTCCAGGTGGTGCGGGCGGGGTGGCTCGCCGGGTGCCAGGCGGCGCCGTGGAGGACGTTGTCCGGGTGGTCCGCGGTGCTGAGCGGCGGGGCGTCGAGGTGCTGGAGGATCGTGCGGATGAGGGGGACGGGGGTGCCGGCGGTGAGGGTGGCGTGCCAGAGGCGCTCGCCGACGGGGCCGTCGTACTCGGCGATCGTCCAGGCGACGTCGGTGCGGTGGCGTGCTTCGTGGTCGAACTCGGCTCGTACGGTGAGGGATTCGTGGGAGGCGATGGTCGTTTCGTCGAAGGGACGGTACCTCTCCCACTGGCGGTCCTCGTCGAAGAGGGCGGAGAGGAACTCCTCGTGCTCGCCGGGCTCCGCGGCCGGCGGTTCGGCCGCGGGGGCAGGGGTCTCCTCGGCGGCGGACGGCGGCTGGCCCGCGAGGAGCCGGCGGACGGCCTGCTCTCGGCTGGTGAGCGGGGCGGGGCCGGGGCGGACGGCGACGCCGTAGAGCCGGTGGAACTCGGCGACGGCCTCCGCTTCGGTGGGGAACGTGAGGTCGGTCTCCTGCCGGAGGTGGTCCTCGCCGTGGAGGTGCACGTGCCGCCGGACGCCTTCCTTGTAGGAGCCGACGGCCACGATGGTGTTGCCGTCGTGAGCGTGCAGGTGGATGACCAGGCGGCCGGCGGCGATGTCGTCGTGGATGCGCTGGGCCGCGGCGCCGACCTCGCGGATCTCCTCGCGGGTGCACCAGGGCATGGGGTAGTTCGCCCAGGTCCACTCGGTGTCGATCTCCTCCTGGAGGGCGGGGTCGATCTCGGTGGTGAAGCCGTACCGCCGGAGCTGCTCGGCGGCCTGGGCGGTGTAGTGGGGCTCTTCGCAGTCGATGCGGGCCAGCACCATCGTGGCCGGGCTGGTGCTGCGCCATCCGAGGTCGTGGAGGTGGGAGCGGGCGGCGTCGGCCGTGGGGCCTGTCGTGGTGGCGATGACGGCGGGATGGTGGTCGGGGTGGAGGGCGAAGTGGATGTGGGCGTTGGCGGGGGCGTACGGCATCGGGGCCTTTCGGGAATCAGGGGGTCCGGCCGGCGGCGACGGGACGCGCCGGCGGCGAGACGGCGGGGGCGCGGCGGGCCGCAGGTCCGGCGCGTGCGGCTCGCGCCGGCTGGGGGAGGGAGTGCCCGGTGGCGTGCTGCCAGCGGGTGCGGATGGCGCCGATGTCGGCGAGGGCCCGGCGAGCACCGGCGACGAGCTGGAACGGTGTGTTCATCGGGTCGTCGGAGTACGCCTGGATGCGTCGGCTGGCCTGGTCGGCGGCGGCCAGGAGCGAGCGCGTGAGGGCACGCTGGCCCCAGTGCCCGACGGACCCGGCGGGCTCGGCGAGGAGACGGAGTACGCCGCTCGGCTCACTTCCGTCGTGCAGCAGGCCGCGCTGCTGGGCTTCCCACAGGACGGTGACGGGGTCGACGGGCTCGTGCCGCCGGGCGAGGGCGGTGAGGCACTGCCACAGGCCGGCGTGCAGAGGCTTGGTGAAGTCCTCGGCAAGCAGCCACCGCACGGACTCGATGTCGGCGGGGCGGGCGGTGGCGGTGGCGAGTAGGAGCTGCTCCTCCTCCACCGCTTCGGTGGGGTCGGCCGCGGCGTTCGGCGGGGGTACCGGGGTGCGGGGCAGGATGCCGGCGCGGGGCGGGAAGCGTGTGGCGATGTCGTCCACCACGGCGGCGAGCGCGTCGGCCTCGGCGAGCACTGCCTCGACGGGCTCCGGCAGGGAGACGTCGTGGACCGTTTGGACGAGGAGGCCGGTGGCGTCCCGGAGGCGGCGGCGGGCGTGCTCGGCCTCGACCATCCGCGCGTAGGCCGCCGCGTGCCGGGGCCAGGGACAGACCTGGATGAGGGTGTGCAGGTAGGAAGCGCTCAGACCGCGTGCCTCCTCCCGGGCCGCGGCGAGCACCTGGGTGAGCCACACGGTGGTCTTCCTGTGTTCGTTGGGATCGGGCGGCGGCAGGGTGCTGATCGCGGCGAACAAACTGGCGTGCGCGGCGGTGCTCCAGGAGTCGGCGGAGATGCCGGTCACGTCGCCGAGGAGGCGTGGGTCGAAGAGGAGCGCGCCGAGGAGGGCTTGCTCGGCGTGGAACACCGGGTGCGACGCCGGGATCGTGCCGAGGTCGTCCTCGTTGGGATCGGGGCTGTGGGACATCAGGCGGCCAGGGTGAAGTCGTCGGTGGTGAGGATGCGGTCGAGATGTGGGGCGAGGATGTGCGCTGCCAACCTCGGGGGGACGGCGTTGCCGATCTGGGAGAACTGCTGGCCCTTGTTCCCGGCCCACGGGTAGTCGGCGGGGAAGGTCTGCAGCATGCCCGCCTCGGCGGCGGTGATCCTGATCGGCGCTGGAGTCGGCGCGTCTTCGTTCCCGGCAGGGACTGGTGTGGCGATCCAGGTGCATTCGTTGGCGCGGTGCCCGAAGAACAGCGTCCCGGCCGGCTCGTCGAGGGGCCGTACGGTGGCGTTGGGCTGGTTGTTGCTGCGCAGGGACCACGTCCAGTGGCCGGTCTTCCCGGTGCAGGTGGGGGCCGGTCCGGTGGCGGGGCTGTCGCCGCGGGCACCATGACGGGCGGTCCACCCCGCTCCGCGGGTCTGGGGCTTGAGGACGACGTCCTCGACGGCCGGGGGAGCCGTCCAGGTTCCGCGCGCCCGGGCGTCGGACAGTGTCTTGCGGGCCCCGGAGGGGAAGGGTTCGGGGCCGCCGCCGGGCCCGCCGCCGGCGCAGACGGTCGGGACGGGCCGGTCGGTCGCCCCCCAGCCCAGCGCCTCGGCCATCGACACCCAGCGGGTGCGGCCCGGTCCGAACAGGCTCTCGGGCTCGGCGACCTGGGCGTGGGTCGGCGTCGGGGGTGCGGCGGTACGGACACGGGAGGCGACCAGGATCGCCCGCCGCCGGGTCTGGGGCACCCCGTAGTCCGCGGAGTTGAGGATGCCGCACCACACGGAGAAGCCCCAGGACCTCAGGATCTGCGCGTACTGCCTCCACAGCGGCAGCACGTCGGGCACCTCCTCCATGGCCACCCACTCCGGCTCGCCCACGGCATTCAGGGCGTGGAGGTAGCGCATCGGCTCGGCCGCGAGCAGGGAACGTTCGTCCCGGCAGGCGGAAAGGAGCTTGGTGCGGGTGTCGCGGCCGGCGGCGAGGTCGGCGACCGCCTGGTGGACGAGGTCCTGGTCGAGCAGCCCGAGCCGTTTGCCCGCCCGGCTCCATGCCTGGCACGGGGGCGAGGCGATGAACCCCCGGACCCGGCCGGCGAAGACGTGCACCGGATACGCGGCCACGTCGGTGCGGATCGTCAGCAGGCCGGCCGCCGCCCGCGTCCGGCACGCCCACTCGTCCCACTCCAGCCCGACGTCCCGGATCCCGAAGCGGTGCAGAGGCACGCTCCAACCACCAGGTCCAGCAAAAAGATCAAGGACAAGCCCCTTCGGGGCGATCACGACGCGAGTCCGAAGTCGTCCTGCTCCGGCTCGTCCCCCCGGCAGCTCCAGGGCGAGCAGCCATTCACCACGCCCAGTTCGGCGGCGTCGGCCTCGGCTTCCGCCGCGGCGTCGAGGGCGGCGCGCTCGGCCCTGGTGACGTGGTCGATCGGTGCCTGGCCGAGGGGGACGCGCGAGCGGTGCAGGAACGCCTGGCCCAGCAGGGCGTTCCCCGTCGCGTTGGCGCGGGCGTTGCCCTTCCGGATCGCGGCGTCGAACTCGACGACGTCCGCCCATTCGTCGGGCGAGGTGTCACGGATTTGTCGCCACTGGGCATTTCCGTGGAACGGGCAGCCCAGGCAACTCGATTTCGGGGTGTCCGCGAGCCCGAGAGAGGTGAGATAGCGGATGCAGTCGGAGCGCGTCCAGTCCATGTCGATCAGCGGGTGCCGGTTGCGCATGTACTTCACGTCCGCGTCCTTGGCGCGATGGAATTCGTCGGTGGATATCCCGATCCACTGCTCGACGAAGACGTCTTTCGGGACCCGCGTTGGATAGGGGTATCCGAGGAGCTTGCGGACTTCCTTCTTGATGGGCTTGACCTTGTACTCCCCGCTGCACTGGCGCCGGGTCATCCCAGGTCGGCCGTCCGCGTTGAGGATGTAGAGCGGCATCGAAGCGAAGCGGTGATCGGGGTCCAGAGCGTCGTTGCGAATGTTTCCGGAGGAGACCCAGAGAATGGGTATTCCGGCCGGTGTGGCGATTTCCTGTTCGAGACGGTCAAGGTGTGCGTAGACGCTTCGGGGCTCCCATCCGGTATCGGCGAAGATCGCGTAATCGACTTTCGGGAGAATTCCTTCTGCGGAGAGGGCGAGCAGGGTACTGGACTGGACGCCGGCGCCAAGGGAAAGAGCGCGGAACTGGGGCGAGGTGGAAATTTGGAAAATCCTTGGATGAGGGGGCGGAGAAGCGGCTCCTGGGGGCGGGAGCGGGCTCGGCGAGGAAGGGGCGTGGACGGGGCCGGGGCTTGCCGCGGTGGCGTCAGCGGCGTTTCGCTGCGGGGAGGGCAGCGGGAGGCGATGCCGGTGCGGGGCCGGTGGCGGGGAGCGTGCGTGCGGGAGCGCCGGACCGGAGAAACGAGGAAGGGGACGCCAGCTCGGTCGCGCTGGTCCGGAGGCCGATGGCCGTCGCGTCGAGGATCTCGTCGACTGCCTCACGGCAGCCGGATACCGCATCGATCACGCGCTGGGACGGAAGTACCTGCCCCATCGAGCCGAGTTGGCGCGTGGCGTCTGCGCTGAAGTTCCAGTGTGTGATCTCGGCGTGCATGCGGCCGAGTTCTGTCAGTGCCTCGCCCAGCGGCGCCAGCGCGCCGCTGTAGGCCCTGAGCGCCGTCTTCGGCGAGGTGCCGGCGGACAGCTCGGACAAGCAGCTCTTGATGTGGGTGGTCACGTCCATGGTGATGGTGACCAGATCGACGACGAGTGCGGAGACGCTGTGCGCTGCCGGGGTCTTGGGTGCAGGCGGCAGCGTCTGGAGCTGGAAACGCAGGCGGTCGATTCGGCCGGCTGTGTCGTAGAGGGCGAGTGCCCGGGTGGCGGTCAGGGGAATCTCCGTGGGTGTGTACCTCGGCGTTTCGCCAGGGGTCAGAGGTTCGTGGTGTGCGGGGTCGGGCGGCTTGGCCGGGAGGCAGGGGCGGACGCCGACAGGAAGGTGGCTGGCGCGGTGAGCGTGGCCGCGAGGGCGCGGTGCCCGGCTGGTGTGGGGATGCAGCGGGACCAGAACCAGTGGAGCGGGGAGACCTCGCGGGTGGTCAGGCCGCGTGCTTCCAGGGAGCGGATTGTGGCGATAGCCACGGGGCGGCTGTCGCCGTGCAGGTGCACCGTCTTGTCGTCGCTCACGGCGACATGGCCGAGGACGATGGCCCGCAGGCCGGCGTGCTGAGCAGGGGACAGGCCCGCGGGCCGCTTCGAGGGGCAGGAACCCCGCTGCCGTAGGTCGGCGGCGAGCGCTTCTGCGGCGGCGAGGCAGTCCTGCGCCCCGAAGGCCAGGAAGTCGCGGCCTGCGGCGACGGCGTCCCGGGCCAGCCTCCGGGCTTCCATCGCCCACGGGGCGCCCAGCTCCTCCAGGCTCGTGATCCCGCGGACCGGGGCGAGGGCGTCGGCGGCGTTGGCCAGGGCCTCGCTGGAGTCGGTGGCGAGCATGGCGAGCTGCCGCAGCCGCGCCTGGACCGACCTGAAGGTCTGGCCCTGGTGGAGCGGCAGGCCGGCGAGGCCCTCCTGCAGGTCCAGCGCGCGCTGGGCCAGGGACAGCGCCGTGGCGGCTCGGACGGTGATCTCGGGGGCTCCCTTGGGGGTGGTGAGGGCCGGTGAGGCCAGCAGGTCGTGCTGGAGGATGTGGTCCGTCCCGAAGGACAGGAGCTGCTCGATGAAGGAGACGGTCGCGCCGGGGGGACCGCCCGGCGTATCCCGCACCGGCTTCCTGCGGGTGATCTGCAGTCATCGGCGGGCTCTCGCCGCGGAGGCGACGGGCCCGGCCGGCGGCGGGCTGGGCACCGACGGCGCTTCGGCGGCAGGGTGCTCCGGCCGGCCGAGGGTGGCTGCCAGGACGAGCCGTCCCATCGGGCTGGGCAGGACGCGGATTTCCTCGGCCCAGGACGCGCAGGGCACAGGGTTGATCAGCCCCTGCTGGTCGAGGGCGCGGATCGCGCTCGGGTGGACGGCGGTCTTGTCCATTCCCACCCAGGGCTGGCCGTCCTCGTCGATCGAGACGACCCCGGTCGCAATGAGCCTCAGGGCCTTGAACTGGTCTGCGCTCATTTGGTGGTGGGCCTCGGGGGCGGCGTAGTTGTTCCGGTAGCGCTCCATCTCGGCGGCGACGCGCTCGGCGCAGGCGAGGAGGTCGGAGGCCGCGGTGGCGAGCAGGTCCCGGGCCGCCTGGACGTGGGTCAGCCTGGTGTCCGCGGCGGTCATCGAGAGGGGGTCGGTGCTCTCGGCGGCGCTCCGCAGGGCTTCGGCTGCCGCCTTCGCCACCACCTGGAGCTGGGCCAGCCGGGAGGCGACCGTGTGGTCGGTGTGGTCGATGAGGGACATCGGCAGGCCCAGGTGGGCCGTGCCGACGGCCGCGGCGTCCTCGGCGAGCGAGGTGACCGCCGTGACCTGCCGGGCGATCCGCCCGGTCGCCTGCGGAGAAGCCAGCGAGCGGTCGTCGAGCACGTCGAAGCACTGGGCGGCCTTCGTCGCGAGGGTCAGCATCTGCAGGCAGACCTCGTAATGGGGGGCCTGAGGGAGGTGACGGGACATGGGGGCTGCCTTCGGATCGGGGGGTGGGAGTACGGCTCAGCGGACGGGCGTCCGGCTTGCCCGGGTGGCGAGTGCGGCCGGGCGGGAGGCGACGGGGACACGGCCGAGCCAGGAGGCGAGAGCAATGCGGCCGGCCTCGGTGAGGTACAGACGGGCGGTCCGCGCCCCGGGCCAGGGGTGATGTGCCTCCCGGCGGACCCAGCCGCGTGACTCCAGGGACCGGACCGTGGCCATCGAGAACGACGCGTCCCTCATCCACGCCCACTCGCGGCCACCGGTGTCCTCGACGCTCAGGCGTCCGGTCGCGATGGCGCGCAGCGCCTGGTACTGCGTGGGCGACATCGCCTGCGGCCTGCCGTCGATCAGCTTCTGGGCGCGTAGCGCACCCGCGAAATCCGTAGCGGCACGCAGGGTGTCGGAGGCGCCGAGCGAGGTCAGCAGGGACGCTTCCTGCAGGTGGTGGCCTGCTTCGAGGAGGGTGTCGAGGACCCGGCCGCGCGGGTAGGGCCGGTGGGCGCGCTCCTGGGGCGACACCTGGACGAGGTAGGCGTGGACCAGCCGCAGGTGCTCGCCTGCGAGGGCCGCCTGGGTCTCCAGGAGCCGGATGCGGCTGTACGCGTCCTCTACCGCGGGGCTCACGTAGAGCTGGACCTTGCCGATCTCGGTCCTCACCGCCCTTGCGGTATCGGCGAGGTCGTCGGCGCGTCCTGCGTGTGCCAGGGCTTCCGACGGAGCGGCCGGCCTGGAGAACTCCAGTGTGGAAAGGCGGTCCCGGAACATGGTGACTTCCTCCGCCAGCAGCAGGACGTGGGCGGGGGCAAGCTCGGCCGGCAGAGGGGGGCGGGAATCCGAAGGGCTCGTCATCGCCGGCGCCCCTCCCCGTTGGTGGGCAGATCTCCGAGGGCGTGGACGACCTGCGCCCCGAGCCCCGAGGGGAGACCGGTGAGCGAGGTCAGCCGGGCTGCGCTCCGGGCCAGGTACGGGACGTCCGCGAGGGTGCGCTCCACCGGGTCGGGCGTGGCCAGGAAGGTGAGGAACTGGGCCGGGAGCTGGGCCGGGACGGCGCCCGTGGCGTGGACGGTCCAGTGGGTGTCGAATCCGTCGAACACGGAGTGCTCCACCCGCCACGGCTGGCCGGGCGGGTGGTGCATGGTGCAGTGCCCGTCGGGAGAGGTGTACGACCCTGCGCCCGCGGTCCAGTCGTACAGGTCGGCGATGTCGGCGACGGAACGTTCCGTCAGCGGGATGCGGTCCGAATGCCGCATGTCGCCCAGCAGTTGGGGCAGCGCCTGGGTGAAGCCGGCGAGGGCCTCCAGCGGCGTCTGCCGCGTAGCGGTGATCTTCCAGGCCAGGTCGTTGCGGGCGATCGTCCACCACATACCGTCCAGGCGGGACGGCGAAAAATCCACCTGGAGCGTGTCGTCGGGACTGACCACGGTGACGCGCCCGGTCTCCCGATCGTGAGTCCAGGACCACCCGAAAACGTGGATCAGCGGCCCGAGGACGTCGGCGAGACGGTCCCCGGCTCCGGCCAGGTGCCGCGGTGAGACCAGGAACCGGCCCTGCTCATCGGCCATGGTCCTCACCTCGACCGTCCGGCCATCGCCGCCTGTGCGACAGGAGCGGACCGGCCTGTGGGAGTGGCCGGACGGGACTGGGCGAGAAGCCGCCGGGCGCGGTCCGTGACGGTCACCCTCTGGCCCTGGCGGTCGGAGGTGTCGGCCTCGACCTGGACCAGGCGGTACTTCTCGAAGAAGGCGAAGGTGGCCGGATGGACGGAGGACCCGCCGGATACGTAGACCTTGGTCTTGCGGCCGAAGCTGTCCTCGTACCGTCGCCCTTCGCCCTGGGCCAGGTCCTCAAGGGCGGTCGTCTGCTTGGTGTTGAGCTTGGGCAGAGGCATGGCCGCCTCCGCGCGTTCGAGGGCGCGGCCGATGCTGGTGGCGGCGTAGGAGCAGCAGGTGGCGGTGAGGTCGAGGTCGTGGAGGGCTTCGGCCAGGCACTCCACGATGCCGCTCTCGGCATCGGTCTCGCGGGCCTGACGGATGGCCTTCTCGTCGACCGCCGCGCCGGGAAGGCACGCGCCGATCAGAGGATTGACGGAAATGGCCTGGGCGAGGTGGGTGGTCACGAGGGCCGCGCTGGAGACGGTGGCGGTGAGGGTGTCCAGGGTGCTGCGGCTGCCGGGCACGGTGACGTACTCGCTCGTGCTGAGCCGTGACAACGCTGTGACGAGCTGTCTCGTCAGTTGCTGGGATTCCAGGAGGAGCGGTATGACCGCGGAGAGGAACCCGGGACCCGGCGCCTTGTCCACGGCGTCGACTTGGGCGCGCAGTTTCGCGAAGTGGGTGGCGAGTTCCCGGAAGGGTGCGGCGGTGTCCGAAGCGGATGAGGGTGTGATGGCAGGAGATCCTTTCGGGGATGGGAAATTCGGCGGCCACGGCGAACTCGGTCGCGACGTGCTGGGGGCGTGCACCCGCGGCCGGGGACGGCTGGTCACGCCGCTGAGTCGTAGTCGTCCTGCCGGGAGGCGGTCTTGGCGAGGGCCCGGGCGGTGATGGCCTTCGAGGCACGGGCGGAGGCGGCGGCGAGTTCGTCGGCGCCGGGCTCGGCGTACCAGGGGCGCAGGTCGAGCATGGCGACGCGCATGCCGGTGGCCAGGCACAGGGCGCTGCCCTTGGGGAGGGCGCGGATCGCGTCGGCTGGCAGGATCCGCTCCTGCCGCATCGACACCGAGGTCGACTTCCCGGACTCGGAGTGCGAGGTGGAGACGGTCTCGACGTCGTGGTCGCCGACCATCCGCGAGAGCTTGTCCGCGAAATCGGGGTCGTCGATACCGGAGCCGATGATCTTCACGGTGGCCGCGCTCCACATGGCGTCCATGCCGGTGTCCCCCCAGACTCTCTGGCCCTGGCGGTAGGACTGGAGGATGGTGATCGGGATGATCCCGCGCGACCCGAGGTGGGAGTACAGGTCGGGCAAGTCCGAGATCTTGCAGACGTTGGCGGCCTCGTCGAGGATCGCGAGCATCGGCGGGTCGAGTCGGCCGCCGGCGCGTTCGGCCTGGGCGGTCGCGGCCCGCATCACGCTGTCGGCGCACGCGGCGATCAGCGCGCTCGCGCCGCCGCCGCCGTCCTTCGACAGCAGGAACAAAGAGTCGTTGCTCGTCACGAAGTTGGTCGGCCGGAACTCGGGGACGTCCTTCTGAGGGGTGACCCAGGCGGCGATCTCGGCGTTGAGCAGGGCGGAGGCATACTGCCTCGCGGTCTCGTAGATCCCATCCCGGGTCTCCGGCGGCCCCTCCACAGTGCCCTTCAACTGGGAGGCGACCGCGGTGAACTTGTGGTCGCGCAGGATGTCGAGCGGGCGCCGGTCGGCGGGGAAGGCCAGCCACTGCATCACGTCGGTGATCGGCCGCTCGTCCAGCGCGGCGGCCAGGAACAACTGGCTGAGGATGTTGCTGCCGGCCTTGGACCAGAAGTCGCCCTGCTGGCTCGCGTCCACGCTCGCGGCGAGGAAGTGCCCGGCCAGCCGGTTGGCGCCGTCGAGGGTCTTCGCGTCGGCGAGGGGGTTCCACCACATCTCGCGGGCGGCGTGGGCGATCTGCTGCGGGTCCATCGACCACACCCGGCCCACGGCGGCACGGGCGTCGAAGGTCGCCGTAAAGGCGTCGCCTGCCGCTTTGTTGGAGGTGAGCAGGACCGGTCCGGGCGCGGCGAGGATCGAGGGGATGGCGAGGCTGGTGGTCTTGCCGGAGCGCGGGGCCATGATCGCGACGGCGACGTCCTCGAAGCCCATGCGGACCTCGTGGCGGGTCCCGGCGAGGTTGCCGACGAGGATGCCGGCGTCGCGGGGTTCGATGTGCTTGGTGTGCTTCAGGCTCGGCCGCAGGGAGCGGGCCTTGGCTTCGACGGCCTTGGCGAGCAGCGGCTGGATGTCGCGGGCCGTCGCCATCCCGTCGACGGTCTTCTTCCCGCCGCCGGACCGGTTCTTGTACCGGAGCCACAGGACGCCCGCGCCGGCGGCGAGGGCCAGCGTCAGCAGGACAGGGACGATACGGGTGGCGACGAGCAGGGACGTTTCTCCTGCTGCGGGCCAGAGCTGGTCTGGATGGAGGAGCGCGTCAGCCGGGCGGTAGGACACCCACGGGGTGGTCCCGGACAACCGGGCGGCGACGTTCCCGGCCAGCCAGGCGAAGTTGGCGAGGGGGAAACCGATGGCGAAGACGGCCATGCCGATCTTCAGGGCTATGTCATAGCCGTCGGAGCTGGAGGAAGAGGGACTGGGCAAGGGGCAGTGGTTCCTTGGCGGTGCCGGGGAGGGTCGGTGTTGAGGTGGTCAGCGGGTACGGCGCGGCGTCAGCCGAGGTGGCTGCGGCGCCGGTGACGGCTTGCTGCTCCGGCGGGCAGCCAGGCGCTGCACGCGGACGGGCAGCGCGGAGGCGACGGTCTCAGGCGTCGCCTGCTGCCAGTGAAGGGTCAGACGCTGCCTGCTGAGGCCGAGGGTCTGCTCGTGCGTTCTCGGCAGCGGCTCTGCGACGGCCAGTGCCTGGGTGAAGGCCGTTACGACGCTGGCGGGGGCGCGGCCGTCGAAGCGCGCCTGCCAGACCGTGTGGTCCTGGTCGAGGGCGGCGGCGATGAACCAGCTGGTCATGCCGGAGAAGGTGATCCGCTCGCCCGTCACGATGCCGTCGGGGGAGCGGAACTCGCCGGAGGGCGCCGTCTCCCACCCGGCCTGGCGCAGCGGCTGAGTGGGATCGGCGACGGCCCGCTCGTTGTAGGCAGGGTCGGTCAGGGTGTCGGTGACCGCGGCGATCAGCTCGACGGGGGTCCGCGCGCCGAAGGACGCGTACCAACTGGTGGCAGCGCTGCCGCCGTTGTGGATGATCCGCCACCACTGGTCGCCGGGTGCGGGCTCGAGTCGCAGGAGTGTCTTCTGGTCCGGACTGGAGAGGACGACCCGGGGCAGCAGGGGCTCGTGTCCGTGGCTCCAGCCAGCGGCCTCGTGCAGGGGGACGGTCACCCAGGCCGCGTCGCCGGGGCCGGCGAGGTAGCAGGGTGAGATGAGCGCCTGGTCGATCATGTCGGTCACCGAATCCTCCGCCCTGCCGCGGCGAGACCGGGTCCACCGGCTGGAGACGGCGGTAGCGAGGGAGCCGCGCGCCGGGAGGTGAGCTGCTCGACCCGCTCGGGCAGGGCCCGGGCGACGTGCTCGGCCGGCCGCCGTTCCCACTCCAGGGTGATCCCGCGGCGCGGGAAGCCCTTCATCTGCTCGGCGGAGCGCCGTGCCGGTTCCGGGGAGGCGAGGGCCTTGAAGAGCGAGGCCAGGATGACGGTGGGTGTGCCTGCGGACAGGAAGGCATGCCACAGGGGGTCGTCCTCGTCGATGCCGGCGGTGATCTGCCAGGAGCGGCTGCCGGCGAGGGTGTTCCGGCTGCCGCGGACGTGTCCGTCCGGGGACAGGAAGGTTCCCCGGCCGCCGGCGACGGTCCAGCCTGCCTGCCGCAGGGGCTCGTAGGGGTCGACCGGCTGCCGCAGGGGGTAGCCGGCATGGGTCAGGGCGTCGGTGACGGCGGCGATCAGCTCGACAGGCGTGGACCCGTCGAAGGAGGCGTGCCAGTTCGTTCCGGTGCGGCCGTCTCGGTGCGACACATGCCACCACGGCCCCTCCAGCACCGGCTCCAGACGAAGCTCGCTCTTGGAAAGGGGACCGGTCAGCACGACATGAGGAACGAGGGGGGCGTTCAGCGCCGTCCACCCGGACACCGTGGTCAGAGGCACGGTGACCCAGGCCGGGTCGCCGGGGCCGGAGAGGTAGACGGGGGACACCAGCGCCTGGTCGACCAGCTCGTGCTTGGTCATCAGCGCCTCACCGCCGACCGGCTGGTGGTGGGCAGACGGGTGGGGTCCGCGACGGCGATGGGGGCAGGGGCGGGGGCTTTGAGGGCGACGAAGTGCAGGTCGAGGAGGGCGTGTCCGTGGATGGCCCAGGTGTCCAGTTCGCTCCACGCCTCCGCATTGCGTTCGGCCAGAGCGTCGATGAACTGGGCATGCGCCGGCTGGGAGATGCGCCGGTCCTCGCGGGCCTTGGCCCACTCGGTGCGCAGAGCCTCCAGGCGGTCGAGCGCCTGGGCGAGCTCGGACAGCTGCCACGGCCAGCGGGGCTCGATGTCGCTGGCGGCGATGTGCTGCAGCTGGAACCGCGCCGTGGCGAGGAGGTAGCGCGCCGAGCGGCGGACGGGCTCGAAAGCGCGCCAGGTCTGGGCGTCTCGCTGCACCTTGCGCCAGCCGTACGACTCGTCGTCGTGCGGCCAGCCATCGGTGTCGGTGTGCTTCTCGGAGTAGGAGTCCCAGGAGGCGAGGATCATCTCGCTCTGCACCACGAACACCGCCAGTGCCTGGAGGGCGGCGGCGTGCTGGTCGGCGCGATAGGGGAACGGGGCGGTCAGAGTGGTTCCTTCGGTCGGGATGGTGCTCACCGGGTACGGCGAGGGAGGGGACTGCCCGGGCGCTGAGGGGAGGGCGGTAGCTCGCGGCTGGTGCTCAGGGGGAAGAGCCGGTCGACTCGGGCCCACAGGGTTGCCTCGGCCTGCTGGGCTGGGACGCGTTCGCGCTGGATGCGGACGCTGTACCGCAGGGCGGGGGCCATGGTCCGTTCGTGGCGCAGGACCGGGTCGGGGGAGACGAGGTCGGTGAGGAACGCGGCGACCACGTGAGGCGGGGTGTGCTCGGTGAAGTGCGCTTCCCAGACGGCCACTTGCTGGTGCGAGATCCGCCAGGGTTCCATGCCGGCGGTGACCTTGATGTGCCACGAGCCGTTGGCGAGACGGCCGATGTGGACGTGCCCGTCGGGGGAGTCGAAGTGCCGTTGGTGGCGCGAGGGCCAGCCGGCCTGTTCGAGGACCGTGACGGGATCGAGGAGGTCTTCGGACGTGGGACCGGCGGCGTAGGCGGTGGTCGCCGCCGTGATGATCTCAGCCGGTGTGCGGGCCCCGAACGACATCGTCCAGGGCTCCTCCTCGCCGGCCCCGAGGTGCCGCAGGATCCACCAGGGCTGGTCGGGGTCGGGCGACAGGTGCAGTTCGGCCTTGCGGTCGCGGGGGATGACACGCACCACCGGGCTGAGGGGGAGGTGCGCGATCTGCCACCGGTAGACCTGCTGGAGGGGCGCGGTGACCCAGCGGGGGTCACCGCCTCCGGCGAGGTACCGGGGCGAGACCTGGGCGAGTGCGGGCTGCCGGGCGGTCTCGGTCACGGGCGGCCCGGGGCAGGAGCGTCGACGGCGAGGGCGATGTGGCTGTTGGTGGCGCTGCGGCGTGCGATGGCGAGACCGATGGTGTCGGCGTACGTCGCGATCAGGCCCACGCGGGAGGAGTCCAGGTCGCCCTCGGGCGGGAGGAGGACCTCGTCGCCCTCCTCCATCAGCCAGGCCGGGCCGTGGACCCAGCCGGCCGTCTCGGCGAAGCCGGAGGCGATGCTCCGCTGGGCGAGCGTGCCGGACGCCGGGGCATACAGGACCTGGATGGCGACGGCCTGCTGGCGGGTGGGCGTCAGGTCGGGGGCGGCGCCGACGGCGATGTCGGCGGCGATACGGGCGAGGGGCAGGCCGAGGGCCTGCTCGACGGCCCAGCCGATCCAGTCGCCGCCGATCCGCCCGTTGACCTCGATCACGCGCGGGCCCGTGGGGGTGAGACGGATCTCCACGTGCTGGATGCCTCCGGTCACGCCGGTCGCCCGCACGGCGGCCTTGGCGATCGGGGCGACGGTCTCCAGGAGCGGGTCGCCGGCCGTGAGGGTGTGGCCGGTCTCCTCGAAGAGCGGCTCGCTGCCGAGTTCCTTGCGGGTGACGGCGACCGGCGTGGTCACGCCCTGGTAGGTGACACACTCGACGCTCACCTCCGGGCCGGACAGGTACTCCTCGACGAGGACGCTGCAGTTGTCGCCGCCGTGCTGCTGCACGCCGCGGGTCGCGAACGCGTACGCCTCGGCGAGGTCCTCGCGGGTCTCGGCCTTGATGACGCCGATGCTGCCGCCCACGGCCGCCGGCTTGACCACGACGGGGAAGCCGATCGCCTCGGCGACCGCGAGAGCCTCGTCGAGGGACGCGGCGGCTACGGAGCGGGCGGAGGGCACGCCGTGGCGGGCGAACGCGGCGCGGCTGGCGGCCTTGTCCCGGCAGGTGCGGACCGACTCCGTGGTCGTGACCGCCAGGCCGAGACGTTCGGCCAGCTGGGCGACCGCGGTCAGGTGGGACTCGTTCCAGGTCAGCACGCCCGCGACCGGCCGGCGCGTGGTGATGGCTTCGGCGGCACTGAGCAGGGCGTCCACGTCGTCGAAGTCCAGCACCGTCTCGTGGTCGACGACGTACGGCTTCTCCCAGGTGAGGGGGGCGGTGGTGAGGACGGCGATGTCGTAGGCGTCGGCGACCTGGCGCAGGCAGTAGCCGCGGTACACGTCATCGCCAGGGGCGACGACCAGGACGAGCGGGCGCTGGGACACGAAGGGCTCCAAGAAAGTGAGGTGCGGAAGAGGAAGAGAGAGAAGGGGGGTTCAGCGGCGGCGGGCGGGCGATGCCGTTGTGGCGGCAAGCGGTGCGCGGGTGGTGAGGCGGATGCCGGTCTGCCCGGCCCGCACGGTGGCGGCGTGGATCTCCAGCACGGCACGTCCGTGGGTGAGCCAGTCGACCAGGGCTTCGGAGGCTTGCCTGTTGCGTACGGCGGAGGCTGCGAGGAGGTCCTCGGCGCTCGTGGACGGATCGGCCACCAGCCGCTCGTACTCGGTGTGGGCGGTGTCGACCCGTTCGAGGGCCCCGCGCAGATGAGCGAGCTGCCAGCTCCAGCGGGCCTGGCCGGACTTCCCGGCAAGATGGCCGGCGGACGTCTCGGCCGCGTCCAGCAGGGCGGCGGCTTGCTCTCGCAGGGGAGAGAAGCGGTGCCAGAGGGCGGCGTCCTTCTCGGCCTGCCGGGCGTCGTAGGCGTCCTGGTCGTACGGCCAGCCGTCGAGGTCGGTGTGCTCGTCGTCGAACCGCTCCCACGCGGCCAACACGGCGTCGCCTTGCAGCAGGAAGGTGGAGAGCCGGGTGATCAGTGGTGTGCGGTCCGGGGGCGGGGGGACGGAAGGAGAAGGGTGGGGCACGGGGGGTCTTTCGAAGGTCAGCGAAGGGAGACGGAGGCGGGGGCGGAGGGCGCGGTCGGTGCGGGCAGGGAGACCGCAGGCCGGGTGCGGCGATGGGGCCGGGCCCGCCGGTCGAAGGCGTCGACTCGGGCGAAGTGCGCTTCGACTGCCTGCTCGGGGGTGAGGCCGCTCGGCTCCTGCCGGGCGCCGTGGCTCTCCGGGTCGTACATGCCGCGGACGACGGGGGCGGTGGTGACGAGCTGCTCGGCGAGGCCGTCCAGCAAGTGCTCCGGGATCGCGCCGCTGATCCACATGCGCCAGGCGGGGGCCCCGCCGTATTCCGGGAGGGCTTCGATCCTCCAGGCCGTCTGCTCCGGGTTGTCGTCGTAGACCTTGGCGAGTTCGGCCCGTATCTGATGGGGGCCGGAGGAGCAGGCTTCGGCGGTGCCGTCGGGCCGCCGCTCGACGGACCAGCCCGCCTCCTCCATCCGTGCCCACGGGCCGATGCCGCTGTGCGGGGTCCCGGCGATGAGGCGGTCGGTGAACCCGGCGACGATCTCGGCGGGCACCATCCGGCCGAAGGACGCGCACCAGCTCCAGTCGGCGGATTCGATCTGCCAGTAGGAGGCGGAGAGCGGGTCGAGGACGAGCCGGTGACGGGCCTGGGCGGGGCCAGCCAGCACGGTGCGGGGGTCGCCGGGGGCGGAGGTGACGCTCCAGCTGGCGGCGAGCAGCGCGTGGGTGACGTGCCGGGGGTCGCCGGGGCCGGCGAGGTGCCGGGGCTCGGTGAGGAACGGGATCTTCGAGTGGTGGTCGCGGCTGTAGGAGGCTCGCTGGGCGGTGCTCAGAGCCACGCGCCCGCCTGCGTGAATTCGGTGGCGCCGGTCTCGGCCGGATCCGGAGCGGTGGGACATGAGAGCGGAGAAGGCACGGGGGTCCTGGGGTCAGTGGGGGATGTGCTGGCGTGCCTTGGTACGGGGCCGGGCGACGCGGACGGAGTTGCGGGCCCAGGTGGCGGCGCGGGCGGCGGTGATGCGCGCCTGCTGCCAGCCTCTGAGCTGTTCGGGAAGGACGGACACGGAGGTGACCCGGATGCGCTTGCTCGGCGGCACGTGTCCGCGCGGTCGCATCACCGGCTCGGGGGAGGCCAGAGCCTCGGTCAGGCCCTGCAGCAGGTGCAGCGGGGTCGTCGGGGTGGCCTGCAGATTCCAGACCGCGCCGTGCTCGTTGCGGGCGCCGATCCACCAGTGCTGATCGGGGCCGGTACCGACGTACTGGACGAAGGCGTCCCGGGTGGGGCTGACGGCGGTGTACTCCTGGCCGGTGTCGGTGGACCAGCCGTGTTCGGAGAGCGGCGCCCACACGTTGGGGGCGTGTGCGGAGCGTTCCTTGGTCAGTGCGTCGGTGAGGCCGGCGACGATCTCCACCGGCGTCTGCGCGGTGAACGTGACCTGCCAGGCCGGCTGGTGCCCTTGGGCGGCGCCGTGGATCTGCCAGCCGCCCGGTGGCTGGTAGGCGACACGGACGGCCCCGTCGGGAGAGCCGAAGACGAGAGCGGCGGACGACCGGGGGGTGCTGTCCTTCCAGCCGGAGGCGCGCAGGTATTCGGTGATGTGCCGCAGGTCCCCGCCGCCGGCCAGGTAGCGGGGCTCGATGAGGTAGTGCTGCTGTGCGGCCTGCTGGTCGCCCCAGCCAGACCACTTCTGTCGCTGTTTGCTCACCGGTGCCGCCCCCGGGCGACGAACGCGGTGGCCTTCGGCGGCGCGGAGGCGGGTGCCTGTTTGCCGATCTGCTCGAAGGCGCTCCGATGCTGGTCGAGGTCGCCCGAGACATTGGCCAGCGTGTTGCCGGCACGGCCGAAGGCCAGCCATGCCTCTGGCGGGAACAGTCCGTCCGCGGCATGGTTGCGGGACGCCCGGCTGCAGTCAGTGACGAGGTCGGTCAGCTTGCGAAGGACACCGTCCTCCAGGTCCACGACCCGCGCCAGGATCTGTGCGGCCTGGCGAGCGTCTGCCTGCAGCAGATGGTTGGCGAGCTGGTCGAGGTGCTGGGCGATGGCGTCGAGGAGGGCGTCGTCGGTGACGGGCGGGTTCATGGCGTTCCAAGGGGATTGGCCCGCGAGGCTGGTCAGCGGGTTCGGCGGGAGACGGGCGCAGCTGGACCGGAGGGCGGAGCCGGACGGGCAGGAAGACGGCTGGTCCCGCCCGCCTTGACCACCGCCGCGCGCAGGTAGCGGCGTAGGACGAAGACGGCGAGGCGAGGCCGGCGGACCGGATCGAGCGGAGGAACGGACGGGCGCGGGGTACGGGCCTGCGTCACCGGTGGCGAAGGGCCGCGCGGCCACCGGGCTGGGACGCGGGAAGGGAGACATCAGCTGCGGGGCGGGGGGCCGTTCGCAGCGCAACACCGATGCCGAGGCGGGCGAGACGGGCGCCGGCGGCCTGGACCGCGTGGCCCTGGGCGCGGGTGTCGTCGCCGCCCAGCACGTAGGCGTTCGAGGCGGTCTCCCACACGAAGCCCTCGGCGAGCAGCACCTCGGATGCGGGCCGGGCGGTGGTCGTCGCCGCGAGGGAGCCGTCCTCCCGCCAGGTCATCACGACCGTCGTGTCGGGGCGGGAAGCGGGCTGCGGGGGATTCATGACGGCGTGCCTGACCTGGGCGAGTGCGACCTCGTAGCGGGGCAGGAGGTCGGCGGTGACGGCGTGAGCGGCCCGCTCGGGATCGCCCGGCACGGCGATTCCGTCGGGCTCCCGGACCCCTTCGAACGCCTCGGCGGCGATCGATCCGGTCGGGGCGATGGCCGCCACCAGGAACTCGTCGTCGTGCAGCGGGCGGATCGTGACGTACAGGCGGGTGCCGTCCTGCCGGATCAGGTGGGCGTCCTCGCGCAGGACGAACTCGGCGATGGCGCCGCTGACCAGGTTGAGGTCCCAGACGTCTTCTGCGTGCCGGAACTGGTCCTCGTCGCCTTGGTGCGGGTGGTACTCGACCGTCCAGTTGCCGGGCAGGTGCTCGGCGAGGAGGGTGGCGAACGATTCCAGGTCGCGGTCGTCGTCGGGGAGGGATCGGGGGAGGGACATGGGCTCCTCGATGAGGGGACAGGGGGGAAGGTCATCGGGTCCGTCCGAAGGCGGTAGACGTTGGTGGAGCCGGTGGCGGGGGGTGAGGCCCGCGACGGCCCGGAAGCGTGGCGCGGTCCGCGAGGGTGGCACGTACGCTCCTCAACTCCGTTGCGAGAAGTCGCAGTTCGTGATCCGCCTCGCTGCGCAGGCGGGAACCCCAGCGCGGATCGGACGGCCTGCTGAACCGGTCGTACGCGTCGGCGAGCGCGTGCAGGACCAGACCGAGCGAGGCGACGATGCCGTCGTGCGTCGCGGTGAGCTCCGCGAGCTCGAAGGTGAGGTCGTCCACGGAGGCGGCCTCGCGGATCCGGCCGGCGAGGTTCTCGATCGCCCGGCCCGTCGTCACGTAACGTGCCTCGGTGCCCTCCCAGGCGAACTCCGGAGAGGCGAGGACCCGGTACCCGGCGGCCTGGAGACGCGCCACAGCCATACGGGCGACGGCTTGCTCTTCCTCCGGCGTGACCGTGGGCGACAGCCGGTGCCAGGTGACCCCGTGCGTCTCCCGCAGGAAGAAGGAGCGCTCCAGGATGCCGTGGGCCAGACCGTCCCCGCCGCTCGCGGTGATCACGTCGGTCGCCAGATCGCGCACGATGACCACCGTCTGCTCGGCGTCCGCGTCCGCCGTGCTCACCGCCGCACCGACGCGGGCGGCGTAGACGTCCGCGGGAGTGCGGGCGCCGGGCCTGGGGCGGGCGGAGCGGGCGCGAGACGGGCAGCGATCTGTCCGAGCTGATCCTGCACGCCGTGGAGGCGGCGGGCCGCCCAGAACAGGTCCCGGCCGGCGGCGGCGGTCTCGTGGCCGGGCAGGGCGGCGGCCTGGCGGCCGACCTGCTCGACGAGCTGCCGCACCGCCGCGATCGGCCCGGCCTGTTCGGCGGCCAGCTGGTTCAGGATGCCCGCGAGCGGACTTGTCGCAGCCGGAGTGCGAGCCGGTGAGGCGGCGGTCGGCCGGGTCGCCGCGGGCGCCTTCTCCTGGACGGCGGGGTGTCCGGTGTGAAGAAGCAGGTCGGCTTCGATCCGGCGGGCTTCCGCCTCCAGGGCTTCGGCCAGGCGGCGGGGGGTGGTTGCCCAGGCGCCGTCGAGGCGGATGAGGTTGCCGATCAGGTCCATGCGGTTGGCCTTGTCCCGTACGGCGACCCAGCGGCAGGACCACTCGTCGCCGGGCGGAGCCAGTCCGGCCGTGCGCGCCAGTCGGTGGCTGACCTCGGACCACTCGGCCGGGGAGAGTTCCCGGTCCAGTGGATGCAGGCGCACGTACAGGTGGAGGATCGCGCGTCGGGAGCCGTCCGGGGCGGCGGCGAAGGGATGCTCGACCAGCGGATCGGCGAGGTGCTGGGCCCACTCCGGTGTCGTCCAGTACCGGCTCTCGTCGGTGTAGCGGTCGAGCTGGTCCCAGTAGGCCACCACGGTGCCGCCGGGCTCGGTCGTGAGCCCCTCGTCCGCGCTGAGGGGACGACCGAGCGCATCGGCCAGGGCATCGGCGGCTTCGAAGCCATGCCGGTACAGGTGAATGATCATGTTCTCGCTGGGGGTGTCGGACTGACAGGTAGGGGGCGGAGGGATGTGGGCCTGTCCGTCTATCGGCCTACGTCAGCGGCGTGGACCAGCTGGTTGAGCGCGGTCACCGAGTACCAGCGGCAGTCGACCGGCTCCTCGCCGGTACCGACGCGCGGTATCAGGTACTCGCGCAGGGCCTGCTGGTGCACGAGGCACTCGGGGCACCGGGTGGACAGGTGCACCATGTAGCGGGGGTGGGCGGTCAGGTAGGAGCGGTGGCCGCCGTTCGGGTCGAGCAGCCGCCACCCGTTCTCGTCGGTTGGCGTGTGCCACGAGTCGGTGACCACCTTCATCGCGTCGCCCCACAGCCGCCCCTCGGCGGCCCCCTTGAAGATCACCACGTGCTCCCCGGGCCGGAAGTGCGCGTGGGTGATGTCCCGCTTCGGGGTGAGCGGGTCGTGCGGCAGGTACACGGGGCGGGTCTCAGGCACGGACGGTCCTTCCACGAGGTCGCGGGGCGGCGGTGGAAGACAAAGGGTCCGGAGAATCCCCGGTTTCGGAAACCGGGGATCCGCCGCTATATTGCGCGCTGCGCGCTTACCGGAACGGGTTCTCCGTAGGCCGGTCCCGGTCGCTCGCGGCCTCGACGAGTTCCGGCAGATCCACGCCGTCGGCGCCGCGCTGGTCGACCCACCAGCCGGCCCGGGTCAGCAGGCGGATCTGCTCCTCCAGCTGTGCCCAGTCGGCTTCGTCCCAGCTCCCCTCGGTGACGAGAGCCTCGTACGCACTGGTCACGAGCTGGTGCCGGCAGCGCTCGCCCCAGCCGAGGATCTTCTCGGGACCCTCCAGCTCGGGCATGTCGAACTGGGTGGCCCACGCCGCCGCGGCGGCCTGTTCCTCGGCGCGCTTGGCGGCCAGCCACTCTGCGGTGCTCGCGGCATCGGCCCGATGTTCGGCTCGCCAGCACTCGGTGCACTTCCGTTCGGCGAGCCACCGGGCGTACCCGGCGCGCTGGTCGGCCGACCGGGTCGACATGTCGTAGGGGACGGCGTGTCCACAGCTGTGGACGACCTCGAAGGACGTGGGCACGGCCATGAAGATCTCCTTGGGTTCGAGAAGGGAAAGAGGGAAGGGGGTGTCAGGCGGGACGGGCCGAAGCCCTCCCCGCGCGGTGCGCGGGAACACGGCGGTGCCGACCGCGGCGTGCGCGGGTGCCGGGTACGTAGATCCAGTTCCACGCTGCGGCGAGCACGGCGATGGTGAGCGCCGCTCCGGCGGCGGGGAGGCCGGCGCCGAGCTGGGGGTGGGTGGTGAGTTGGCCGGCGAAGGCTGTGCCCGTGGCCTGGCCGATGCCGATGGCGGCGATCAGCCACGCGTACGCCTCGGTGACAGTGCCGGCCGGGGCGAGCGCGTCCACGGTGAGGAAGGCGCTGGTCACCAGGGCCGGGAGGGCCAGACCCGGCAGGGCGGACACGGCGACGGCCGCTGCCGGGCCCGGGCTCAGCAGCAGGGGGAGCCAGCACACGGCGAAGGCGGCGGAACCCGCAACGAGCTGAGCGGTGAGACTGCCCGGCCACGCCCGTCGGCTGTAGAGCGTGCCGCCGAGGAGGCTGCCGACGGACAGTGCCGCCGGCAGGAGTCCCAGCAGCAGAGCGCTCTCGTTCCGCTCGGCAAGCGCGACGGCCCAGACCGTGTGGGCGCCGAGTGCGACGCCGGTCCCGGTCATGGCGACGAGCAGAGCGACTAGCCCGAGCGAGCGCAGGGGGCCGAGAAGCCCGGACGACGCGGCCGTGCCGGGGCGCCAGCTCCGGGACGGGGCGGCGCTCAGGACGACCGCCGCCCCGACCAGGCCGAGCATGGCTGTCGCGACCATGGCGGTGTCCGGTCCGGCGAACGTGGTGATGGCGGCGACCAGCGGCGGGCCCGCGATGAAGATCAGCCCCTGCGAGCCGGTGTCCAGGGCGAGCGCGGCGCGCTGCTGCTGAGGATCGGGCAGCACGCTCGGCCACAGGGCTCGAAGGTTGGCCTCGGCCGGCGGGGTGGAGATGCCGGCGAGGACCACCAGGGCGATGAACAGCGGCGTCTGCGTGGTCGAGTCGACGCGGGGCATGGCCAGCATCGCCAGACTGGTGACGCCGGTAGCCGTCCAGGTCACGGCCGTCTGCCCGTGCCGGTCAACGACCCGGCCGAGTGCCGGCTGCCCGAGCGCGGAGGCCAGCCCGTACGCCGCGCACATCAGGGCAGCGGTGGACGCGGCCCCGCCCTGGTCGGCGACCAGCAGGAGGAGGACGACCGGCACCATGCCCGTCGGGAGCCGCGCGATCATGGTGCCGACTAGCAGCCGGGCCACGTACGGCTCGCCCAGAACCGGTCCCGACGTCCGTGCGGTCGTCACCTGCTCATCCCCGGCCGGCGCCCTTGATGTGGCGGCCCGGGCGGGAGGGAAGCAGGCGCCGACGGTGTGACCGAGGAGGCGGTGAAGTCCGGGTCGAGGGACTGCACCAGGTCGACGAGCAGTGTGCCCTGCTGTAGCCAGCGCTCCAGGAGCTGGACAGCTCCTTCCTCGTCCTGCGCGCTGCCTTCGGTCAAGGCTGCGTCGGCCCCGCGGAGGAGATCGTCCAGAGCCTTCGGCAGCGGGCCGTACACGCCTTGGCGTAGATGCTGGTCGAGGCTGTACCAGTGTTGGCAGAGGTCCTCGTTCAACGCCCAGACGCGGGGCAGGGCGCCGTTTTTCCGGGCCGACCGGATCTGATCAAGGACGCGTCCTAGGAGCCGGAAGTGGGCCTGCGCCAGGGCGTGTTCGTAGGACGGCAGGAGTGTCTCCGTGACCTTTTTCAGGACGCTGGCGACATCGGGTGCGGCGACGCTGACCGGCGCCGCCGTCCCCAGCGAGGTGAACTGCGCTTCCGGAGCGAGGGCGCCGACGACGATCTGACCGTCCCACGGGCGTCGCAGCATCGCCAGTTCGAGGCCGTTTTCTGAGCGGAGGAAGGCCACTGCCGATACCTGCTCCGAGTACGACTGCATGACGTAGGACAGCGATCCCCCCAGGGAGTCCCAGAGGAAGTTCAGGCGGCTACGTGAATCCGAGGGCGAAAGCAGGCAGTTGCCGACCTCCACCGTCCAGGAGTCATCCAGGCGGGCAGCGATGCCTCGTCCGATGTCGCCGATGAATGTCTGGCGGGTGGTGGTCACCGTGATGCCGAACCGCTGTGCGTTGGTGTAGAGCGTGTCGAGCGCCTTCTGCGCACGGTCGAGGTCGGACATCGGCAGGACGTGGATTCCTTCGTCGGCCGATTCGAAGTGCGCGAGGTCAAGGGCGATGACGGCCCAGTCGGCACCTGGCCCGCCGGGGAGGGCGACGATGCCGTCGTCAGGGCTTGTGTACAGAGTGATGTGGGCGGTAGGGGACACGGGTGTTCTCCGGAAGGCGGCGCGTCAGCGGCGTCGCGATGGAGCCGCGCGCAGGGCGGGAGCGCGGCGATGAGGCGGGGCGGGGGGAGGGGCGGAGGTGAGGCTGGAGTCGAGGAGAACGGGGTACCGCGCGGTGCGGAGCATGTCGGCGGCCCACTGGGCGCGGTCGTTCTCCCAGGTCTCGCCCATGTCGAACGGGAGACGGATCCAGGGGCCTCTCAGCGTCGGCTGGGTCAGGAAGCCGGCCCGCAGGAGCAGTTCCATGGCGAGCGAGTCGACGGGGCCGGTGACTTCCACTTCGCCGCCGCGCTCACGGACGATGCGAATCGAGGCGTCGTCCACGGGTCACCGACCCCGCGAGACAGCAGCGCGAACTGGTCCGGCGGCGGGGATGGGCGCCGTTGTCGAGGGCGCGGTCGTGAGGGGGCGCTGAGGGGAACGGCTGGCTGCCGCCGCTGCGATGCGGGCTCGGCGCTCGGCCAGCCCGTTGCCTCGCGTGGGAGCGGGCGGGGCGGACTGGGCGGGATCGAGGCTGTAGTCGGCCTGGACGGCGAATCCGGCTTGGCGGAGATCGTGTACGGCTTGCCGGCCTCGTCGCCAAGGATCGTGGTCCTGCCGGGTGAGCCGGTACAGATCTGCGGTGCCAGGAACGAGCTCGAACTGCTCATGCACTAGGTACCAGTTGGCCAGATGCGGCGTGATCTCCGTTGTCGGTCGGGCTACGACACCGAGGCCGGGGTCGAGGCCGAAGTGGAAATGGGGGACATGGGGCATGTACGTCCTCGGAGTAGGAGGGGAGGAAGGAGAGCGGGCTCACCGGCCGCGACCTGAGGCGGTCGGGGCTGCGGGGGCTCGGGGAGCCGAGGCGAGCGCCCTGCGGGAGTCGGCCGCGGACGGGGGTGGCAGGGTGGCCCGGGCGTGCTTCAGGAGTACGGGGGCGTCGGCGAGCCATCGGCGTACGTCGTCGGCCGACGCAGGGGGCAGCGGGGCCGGCGCCCTGAATACAGAGGGTCGGTCGCCTCGCCCCGGCCGGAGCAGAGCGGTCAGCCGGTCCAGCGCCTCGGCATCCGCCCGGTCCGGGGTGGTGGCCCACCAGACTCGGTCGAGGAGGTGCGCCGCGTGGGGGCGAAGCTGGCGGAGCACGGCCGTCGAGCTCTCGGCGTGGCCGTCACCGGCAGAGCGCCGCAGGTCTTCCAGACGTCCGTGCCCGCTCTCGACCTCCGCCAACAGGCGCTTGTGCACCGCGTGCTCATAGCGGGGAAGAAAGCTGGTCGTCACCTGGGCGGCGGCGAGCTTCGGGTATTTGGGCAACCCGATGGCCGGCGGAGCGAACGGATTCTCGTAGTTGTCGTCGAAGGTGCTGCTCGCGCACGCGCCGAGCAGGTAGCGACCTGCGGCGCCGGGCTGTTCGATCAGGAGCAGTTCCGCGCCGGTCGAGCTGGTGAGGACAGCGCCGTACGGGACGCGGCAGCGCTCCATTGCCTCGGTGAGCTGACCGCTGTCCCACAGCAGAGGGAGCCAGTCCTCCTGCCACACTGGGTGGGCGTAGACCTCGACCGTCGCTGTCCAGTTGCCGGGCAGGCAGTGCGCCAGCTTCTGGGCGTAGTCCCCCAGATACGGGTTGGAGCTGGTGGTCAGTGCGACCCGATAGAGCTTGGCGGCCTGGGCCAGCGCGGGCATCACGTCGCGCATCGTGCTGAGGTCGCGCAGGACGTGGAAGCCCGCCTTCTGTTTCTCGAAGGCGCCCGTCGAGCGGAGGGCGGTGTGTCCGTGGGAGTACTTCTCACCCACGGGGATGGCGACCAGGCCCTCCTTGGCGCTGACACAGAGGATGATCTCGGCGTCCGGCCGTGCCTGCGGCAGTGCGGTGCCGGCCATGTTCACGCTGCCCGGGCGGCGACGAAGGCGTTGCGCAGGGCGTGGCCGTAGGCGTGGGCGTGCTGCCGGGCGGCGAGCTCCAGCTCGTCGTACTGCTCGCCCTGTGTCATCTGCCCTTCGTGCTTGCGGTACTTGTAGACGGGCAGGGGCAGCAGGACGCCGGGGGCCAGGTTGGTGACGCCGACGGCGGCCATGTAGTCCTCGCCCTGGACGAGGCCGCCCATGCCGCCGGCCGCGCGTACGAGGCGGGTGCGGGCCAGGATCGTCGTGGGCCCGATCGGGATGGTGTCCTGCGGGAGCGGCCAGTACGTGACCACGTCGCCGGCGGCGTGGAAACCGGGCGGGGTGGGGCACTCCCACACGCGGGTGGTGCCGTCCGGCAGCCAGTCCGCGCTGTACCCGGCAACCCACCCGAGGCGGTCGGTGACTGCGGCCAGCCGTACGCCCAGGCTCCAGTCGGGGAAGACGTCATCGTCGTCGGCCCAGTTCACGAACTCGGTGTTCACGAGGTTCAGGCCGAGGTTGCGGGCGCAGGCGGCGCCGACTGGACGGGGCAGGGGGAGAACCCGTACCCGCGGGTCGGCGGCGATCGGGGCAGGCACGTTTTCGGGCGGGGCGCCGTCGAGGACGAGCACGGCCTCCCACGGAACGGTCTGCCGGGAGAGGCTCGCGTGCATCTGCTCCAGGTAGAGCAGGCGGTCGGGGCGGAGCTGGGTGGCGATGACGACGGTGATCTGCGGGGCGGACAGGGATGGGCTCCTGGAGTCGGGGTCAGCGGGTGACGCGGGTCTTGGCCGGGGCCGGCAGGGGACTGGCGGGCGCGGCGACCTTCAGCGCGGGGCGGGCTGGCCGGACGGGTACGGGCTGGTCGCGGCCCCACAGCGACGGGGTTCCCTGGAAGCGTGTGAGCGGGGAGGTGTCCCAGCTGACGATGGGGCCTCCGCGGTCGTCCCAGGTCAGGGCGATGACCTCGATGCCGTGGTCGTGCAGGACGTAGCCCCATTCGAGGCCGCCGGCGTTGGCCTGCGTGATGGTGATGGGCTCGGCCGGCTCGCCCGACAGGGTGACGACGTCGTCGAGGGGGCGGCTGGGGAAGCGCTCCGCGTGCGGATCGATCTGGTTCAGCACGTGCTCGGGGGCGCCTTCCAGCAGGTCCATGCCGAGCCCCGACCAATCGTGCGGGGCGTCGACGAGATGGCGGCGAAGGGCTTCGAGGTCTCCGGCGAATCGATACTGCAGACCGCCGAGCAGCAGAGGGAGCTGGTTCTCGGGGTAGCCGTCGAAGTGGCAGTAACGGCCGGCGTACCGGCTTCCGGTCGAGGGGTCGGTGGGGCGAGCGATGAAGGAACGGGTCGACAAGTTCAGCCTTCGGAAGGGTGTTAGCGGCTGGGCTTAGGGCCGGAGGACGGCGCCTCGGGCGGGGCAGGCGGGAGGCCCGGTGCGGGCTTCGACCCCGGTTGTGTAGGAGCGGGGTCGTACGTCGCCCGGAGCGCGGCGAGGTCGGCTGCCTCGGCGTCCCAGAGCGTGGACATGAGGCGGTTGGCCGCCTCCATCACCTTCCGGGACGGGGAGTCGGCTTCTGACTTCCCATACCGGCCGTTCCAGTCGGCGATGTCTGACAGGACCTGGCCCATCGACTCCAGCACGGGCCTGCAGGCTTCGATCAGGTGTCTGGTGACCGCACTGACCTCGGCGATTGTCCGGGCCTCGTTGAGTGCGACGCGATATGCGGCGGTGTCGAGAGGGACAGGCGAGCCAGTCGGCAGAGGACGCTCGGCGAGGTACGCCTCGGCGTCACGACGAGCCCATCGCAGGAGGTCGCCCTCCGTCGCCATGCCGAAGTGCGCGGCGATGATCTGTTCGGTGCTACGACCGATGTTGTCGTAGTGCTCGTAATCGGGGTGCAGGGGAACTCCAGGAGAAGGGGTCAATGCATACGGGAATCGGTGTCGAAAAGGTCCAATTCGGCTGCATGTAGCTGATGTTGGACGACGAAGCTGCGTCCGGCGACCTTCCAGAGGCCGCGGCCCCGGCTGAGGTGGGACAGGGCTCCGGCTTCTACGGAGGTCAGGCCGAGGAGGCTGGAGGCGGCGGCGAGCTGGTCGGTCTCCTGGCGGTAGATCACGCGCGTGCTGCAGTCGGCGAGCAGGCCCTCGGCCAGGGCGCGGCTCTGGCTGCCGGCGTCGCCGGCGGAGAGCAGGTCGGACAGGCGGTGGATCACCATCAGGTTCGCGATGCCCAGGCCGCGGGAGAGCTTCCACTGGCCCTGCATGCGCATGAGGAGGGCAGGGTGGCGCAGCACGCGCCACGCCTCGTCGTAGACCACCCAGCGCCGTCCGCCGCCGGGGTCGGTGAGGGCGGCTTCCATCCACGCGGAGGCGCAGGTCATGGCGAGGACAAGCGCGGTGTCGTCGCTGCCGCCGAGGCGGGAGAGGTCGACGGTGAGCATCGGCCGGTAGGGGTCGAAGACCGTGGTCGACGGGGCGTCGAACATGCCCGCCAGGTCGCCGAAGACCAGGCGGCGCATGGCGTGGGCGAGGTCGCGGGCGGCATCTCCGAGGCGTCCGGAGAGCAGGCCGCCGGCCAGTTCGAGGCCGGGACCGTCGGCCAGGGCGTGGGCGACGTCGCCGAGGAGAGGCTCGCGGCTGGCGGCGGCGGCCCGGGCGACGGCGCTGTCGAGCGCGATGTCGAGGGCCGTGTGCTCCATGGGCAGCAGATCGCGGCCCAGGACGGTGCGGGCCAGGGAAGCAAGCAGGAGCAGACGGCGAGTGCGGACCTCTCCCGCCCATTCGGTCTGTGGGACCGAGGAGGGCCGGGGTGCGGCGTCGAGGGGGTTGAGGCGGCCGGGCAGGCCCGGGCCGAGCGCGATGGACTCGCCGCCCAAGGCCCGGGCGACGTCCGACCATTCGCCCTTGGGGTCACACGGGACGTAGACGCGGTAGCCGAAGGCGATGCTGCGCAGGGCCAGGCTCTTGGCCAGGGCGGACTTGCCCTGGCCGATCACCCCGGCGAGCAGCACGTTGGGGTTGGTGAAGCCCTCGACGCGCCCGTACAGGGAGAACGGGTCGAAGGTGAAGCTGCCTTCGGCGTGGAGGTCCTTGCCGATGTAGATGCCGTCGGCGCCCAGGCCGCCTTCGGCGAGGAAGGGGTAGGCGGCGCTGGCGACGGCGGTGGTCATGCGGTGGGCGGGGAGCTTGAGGCGGTTGCCGCGGGCGGAGGCGGGACCGGGACGTCCGGTGGGTGGGTAGAACGGCGCGGGGAAGGCTGCTTCCCCGGACTGCTGGTCGGGTCCGGTGCCGGCGGCGGTGCGGGCCCGGGCTTCTGCGCGGGCGGTCTGCTTGCGCAGAGCCCGGCGCTGGGCGCGGTCGATGCCATGCGGGGTGAACAGGGGAGTGGCGCTGGCGCGGCGGTGGGACAAGGGACGCTTCCAGTAGGACGGTTCAGGACGCGAGGTCGGCGGCGGTGGTCTTGCGCCGGATCGCGTGGACGGCGGCGAGGTGCCGCTGGCAGATGGTGAGGAAGGGCGGTCCCTCGGGAAGCCGGTCGGGCTGGCACTTCTCGTCCTCCGTGGCCGCAGGGACCAGGTGGAAGGCCGCGTGGACGGAGTCGGCGGCCTGCCACACGCGGGCGTGGGCCGTGGCCAGGTGACGTCCGGCTGCCGGGCGCTCGGGGCGGGTCTGCTCGGCGGCCTGGTCGATGAGGCGGTGCAGGGCGGTGAGGTGGGCGTGGAGCGCGTCGAGGTGGGGCCGGTCGCTGGGCTGGTCCTGGCCGGTCGCGCTCTGGGCGCGGGTGTGGTGGCGCAGCCCGGCGGTGGCGGCCCGCAGGTAGGGGTACGCGTCACCGTCGAAGGCGTCGCGGCGGTCATCAGGGGACATGGGCTTCTCGCGGGGAAGGAGGACGCCGTCGGGCGGCAGGGCGGGCTACAGGGTGCTGCGGGCGAGCGGGAGGGCCGCGGTGATGAAGGCATCGGCCTGCTGGTAGATCAGGCGCCGCAGGTCGACCTGGGCGTCGGCGGCGGCCGTCTCGATCTGGGTGCAGGCGGCGTCGAGGTCCTGGTCGGTGTCGGCGGAGACGGTGAGCAGTCCGGTGAGGGCGACGTCGGCGTGGCCGGAGATGAGCTGCTTCTCGCGGGTCTTCACGTCGGCGTACTCGACGCTGTCGGCTTCGGAGTCGACCTGTCCTCGGCGCTGGCGCTCGGAGGCGTCCGCGATGATCGCGGCCTTGCGGCGCTGGACGTCCCGCAGAGCGGAGTCGATGCCCTGGGGCGCGTAGATGAGGGAGAAGGTGCGGCGGACGCCGGCGCTGAACATCAGGCTGTGCAGGAAGCCCGGGCTCGTCTCGGTCCGCGGCCAGTTCTCGATCCAGAAGGTGGCGTGCCGGGCGCTGTCGGTGACCAGCCGGTCGGCCTCCTCGACCTGGGCGACCGGTCCGGCGGCGGCAGGGTCGGCCTCTGCCTGACCGGTGGCGGACCACTGCTGCAGGTGCGCGGTGGCGGCCGGGTCGTACGCGGTGCGCAGCACGGCGGCGATCTCCTGGGGCCCCAGCCATCCGGAGACGGTCAGGCCCGCGTTGCGGGCGGCCTGGGCGACTGAGGAGGTGGTCTGTTCCATAACGGTGAAGGCGCCGGCGAGGCCGCCGCCGGCCTGGCTGATCAGGCGCTTGGCGGCCTTCAGGTCCAGGGCGATGGCGAGGTACGCCTCGTGCGGGGCGGCGGCAGGTCCGGCCGAAGCGAGGAGTTCGGTGTAGATCTGGCCGGCGATCGGGGCATGGGGGTTGCCGTGCTCGGTCCAGTGCCGGGTGAGGCTGTCGCCGGAGTTCGGCACGGTCCGCTCCAGGACCTGCACAGTCGAGATGCGTCCGGTGCGGGCGATGCCGGCGAGAGCCCGGCCCCACGCGGATACGTTGGCGGTCTGGGTGGCCGGGTCGAGCAGTGCGAAGGCGCGGGAGCTGACGCGGGCGACGGCGGTCAGGGTCTGGTTGTGGGGGTCGTGGACGGCGGCGGCCCCGGAGTCGGCGGTGGCGACGCGCAGGGATGCGGCGGTGCCGGGCAGGTGCAGCAGCCCCTCCACTCGGGGCCGGGAGACGGGGCGGGCGCGCCACAGGGTCTGGCCGGTCCGTCGGCGGTGGGCGAAGCGGGCGACGAGCGGCGCCCAGTCGATCAGGGAGCGGCCGTCGCGCCGTACGCCGACCAGGACGGCGGTGGTGAGCCACAGCGGAGCCAGGACGACGGCGCCGAGCAGGCCCGCGGTCACCACGGTGGCCAGCAGCACGGCGAGGGTCGAGGAGACCAGGACGAGCTGGGGGAGGGTCAGACCGAGGAGGATGCCGCGGCGCGACCGGGTAGGGAATTTGACGGTGAGAACGGAGGACACGATCGCTTCCGGGAGGGAGGAGCCGGGGGCAGGGCGGGGAGGGTCCCCTGCCCCCGGCGGCGGGTGTACGGGAGGGGCGGCTACGGGCCCGGCGGCGGGCCGGCGGGCGCGGAGTCGCTGCTCGCGGCCCCGTGAGCGGGCGGCATCGCAGCCGAGCTGCTGCCGAACTCACCGCTCTGCTGCCCCGCGGGGGCCGCTTCGCTGCCGGCCCAGTTCCCGCTCCAGCTCGGAGGGGCGCCCTCCTGGCCGTCGGGCGTGCCGCCGCCCTGGGACTGAGGCGAGATCGTCTGCTGGAGCAGGTCCTGCAGACGGCTCTCCGAGTCGCCCTTGGAGCCTTCGCTCTGCATGCCAGTGCCGGTCGCGGGGTTGGCGGCGATGTCACCGGGGAACCCGCCGGCGCCAGCCTGGGCACCTCCTGCCGCGCCGGCTCCTGCGGCGGCGCCGCCAGTGCCGGCGGTCGCCGCTGCGGCTGCTGCCTTACGGCCGGCGTTCTCGGCGTGCTGGCGGGCCACTGAGGCTCCTGCGCCACCGGCGCGGTGGATGGATTCGCCGTCGGTGCCCTCGGACGCCCAGTGGACGAACTTGAAGACCATGTACGGGCACAGCAGCACGAGCAGCATGATCACCATGCCTGCCGCGACGTCCGCCAGGGCGGCGAGGCCGTCCTTGCTGTCGGCTTCGCCGAGCGCGGAGATGCCGAGGACGAAGACGATCGTCATCAGAAGCTTGGAGACGACGAGGGTGGCGGTGGCTTCGATCCAGCCGCGGCGCCACCGGCGGGCAACCTCCCAGCCGCCGCCCGCTCCCGCGAACACGGCCAAGGTGACGAGGATCAGGATGCCGACCTTCCGGACCATCATCACGCACCAGAACAGGAACGCTCCTGCGGCTGAGGCGAGCGCGGCGATGACCGCGACGAGCCAGCCCAGTCCGGCGACGGCACCGATGGCCGAGACCTTCACGATCCGGCGCACGGCGGAGGCGATGTCCGTGCCGGCCGCCGCGAACAGTCCGGCGGACAGCGCGTCGACGACTTCGATGGCCACGGTGGTGAAGGTGATCGCACAGAATGCGAAGAGAACGCCGCTCGCTGTTCCGGTGAGGGCCTGGACGAGGGCTTGGCCGTCTCGCTTGACGGCGGCTCTGACGAGCTGGGCGCAGAAGGTGGCGACCAGCACGATGAGGCCGATGGGCAAGATCGTCTCGTAGTTGTCGCGGAACCAGCTCGCGCCGAGGTCGATGGCGGTGGTGCGGTCGATGGCCTTGGCAGCCAGGTCGGCCGCCGCGGCGGCGAGGTCACCGGCGCTCTGCACCATCCAGTTCCCGATCGCGCCGACGGGATCGGAGGCGAACTCGATCGCGTCGCCGATGTCGCAGATCGAACCGGCGACGGGCAGGTCACAGAAGCCCACGTCGGGCGTCCTTTCGGGTCAGGAAGTACGGGAGAGGGCTACGGGGCGACGCGCGGGGCGACGGCGACCAGGCGGCAGTCCGCGCTGGGCCGGCACTGGACGGCCAGGGTGATCTGGCGGTCCTCGGCTCCCGACCCGCCCCCGGTCCAGGCCAGCTGGGTCTTGCCGCGCACGGTGACGGCGTAGATGTACGCCTCGGTGATCGCGGCGGGATCGTCGGCGATGGCCTGCTTGAAGGCACTGGGGAAGTGCGCCTCGGAGACGGCTGCGGTGGCGTGCTGGCCGTTGTCCCTCAGCCGCGACCACAGCACCGGGTCGGGGATCTGGGCCTGCACGGAGTCCCAGTCCGCGTAGGCGGATTCGGACGTCATCCAGGACTTCATCCCGGCGAGCTGCTCGGCGTGGCTGGTGGTCCGGGCGTCGAAGGACCACAGCATCACCGCGCTGGCCCGGGCGAAGACGAGCGGGTCAGAGACCGGAGGCGGCCCTGCCACCGGCGCTGCCGATTCGCCGTCCGGAGGAGGAGCCGAACCGGCGGCGCCGGCAGGGGGCGAGGTCGTGGCGTGCGGCTGTGGCGAGGCGTCGGCCGTCTTACTGCTGCCGGTCCACCAGGCGACCACGCCGGCCACGAGCAGCAGCATGATCAGTGCGCCGGCGGCGATGACGATCCGTCGTGATGGCCTCCAGCCGACACGAGGGGAGAGGGAACGTTTCCCCATTACTGGACCTGGGACCCGAGGGCGGAGAAGAAGGCCACAATGCCGTTGGCGGCGCCGAGCCCGAGGGCGGCGCCGGCGGCGACCACGGCGCCCTTCTTGCCGTTGGCCTCGGCCTGGTGGCCGCCGGTGTGGTGACCCCAGGCCCACACGCCGAGGCTGACGGCGAGCGCGCCGACCACGGCCACGATGCCGAACAAATTGATGCTGTTCACGACGGTGCGCAGGACTTCGAGGCCCGGCAGACCGCCGCCCTTCGGGGAAACGCCGGGATCGAAGGCGAGCAGGAGACGGTCGTACGGGAGGGCGGTGAGGGTGGCGGGGGAGATGGTGGTGCGCTCCTTGTGAGGGCAGGGCTCAGCGGCCCGTGCCGGGGAACGGGAGAAGAAGGAAGGAGAGGGGGAGAAGCGCTCGGCGGCGCGAAGGTGGCCCGGCCCGCCCGGCGCCTCGAAAGGGCTGGCCGGGCGGGGCCGGTGTCAGAGGACCCGGCGCGCGCTGTGGGCGGCGTAGTCCGCGAGGGTGCTGAACCGGACGTTGCGGCCGGTGCGCGGGGCCTCGATGACGAGCCCGTGGCCCGCGTACAGACCGACGTGCTCAGGGGCGGCCTTGGTCCCGCGGCTGAACAGCAGATCGCCCGGGCGGAGCTGGGTGAGGGAGACGGCTCGCCCTTCGTGCGCCTGGGTCTGGGAGACCCGGGTGAGAGCGATGCCGGCGGCCTTGTACGACTGCTGGGTCAGGGAGCTGCAGTCGCAGCGCTTAAGGGCGTCTTGGCCGTGCGCGTCCGTGCAGGACCCGCCCCACTGATACGGCGTACCGAGCTGGTGCATGGCCCAGTCGAGAGCGGTCTTCGCGCGAGGATCGGCGTCCGCGGGGATCGTGTATCCCTTCGGGACCGTGCCTTCGGGGATCGGACCGGTGGCGGCACCGCCGGTCTGCGGCTCGCACGAGTCGGCCGGCCGCTGGGCCGGTGTTCCGCCTGCGGAACCGTCGGGCGCGTGGAGTGCGGTCATCAGCGCCTGCTGCAGGGCGCGGGCGAGAGGCTCCCACTGGGCGTAGGCGTCCGGGAAGCCGGAGCGCTGTACCGCCTGCGCGGCCTGGGTGATGGTCATCTGCTGCCAGCCGGAGACCTTCAGCAGGCCCTCGTAGAACTTCCTGCTGGCGTAGGTGGGGTCGCGGATCTGAGCGGGAGTTCCCCAGCCCTGGCTCGGGCGCTGCTGGAACAGACCGAGCGAATCGCGGTCGCCGTACGACAAGTTGCGCAGCCGGGACTCCTGGATCGCGGTGGCCAGCGCGACGACCTGGCCGCGTTCGGGAACGCCGAGGTCGATGCCGGTGGCGACGATGGTGCGGGCGTGCGGGATCTGTTCATCGGGCAGTTCGAGGCCCTCGATACGCGAGCCCTTGGCTTCGGACCCACCGAGAACGGCGGCGACCTGCTTCTGTACAGCGGCGGCGTCGACCGGGGCGGTGGTGCAGGACGGCACCGTCACGGCCGAGGATCCGCCGGCGGCGGCGACAACGGCCGTGCCGGCGAGGAGAAGAGGGGGAAGGCAGAGCGCGCCGATCGCGGCGGCGGTGCCCTTCACTCGCGGGCGGTCTCCGGACGGCGGTCAGCGAAGCGGTCGCATGGGGAGGGGGAGGGGCGGGACAGGAACACGGCGAGTCCTTCGGGGAGGGCTCCGGCCGCACGGTGCGCGAGAGGAAGGGCCGTGCGGCCGGAGCGGTGGTGCGGAAGCGGGCTGGCCGGGGTGCGTGTTGGCTCACGCACCCCGTCAGGCGGGGGTGTTACGGGCGGAACATCAGCGGGACCTCCATGGAGCGGGGAGGGAAGGCGAGGAGTTCGGGCGGGGTCAGCAGGGGCGGTACATGACGGCCTCCGTCTCAGGTCGGTGGTGCTGGGGAGGAAAGGGCGAACAGGGCGGCGCGGAGCGCGTGCGGGGTCACGGACGGAACACGAGGGCCTCCTGGGCAGGAGTGGGGAGAGGGAGAGGGCGCCATCAGCGGTGTCCGCCGGGCAATGACAAGACAGTAAACCCGGATCCCCGGTCACCGAAATCGCCAGCCGGAATCGGAGCGCTTTTTCTGGCTCTTCGGCGGTGATGCTTCTCAACCGGGGATCGTGCCCTAGAGTTTCGGCCTCCCCCCTTTGCGCCCGGTCGAACTCGGCTTCTTCCGCCGGGCCTGCCATCAGGGGACCCTCCTTCCGTTTCTCCTCCGAATTGGGGCACCCTCATGTCTTTTTCCCTGCACCACGGTGACGCGCTGAGCGTCCTGTCGACCCTGCCCGACGGCTGTGCCGACTCCGTCATCACCGACCCGCCGTACAACTCGGGTGGCCGGACCGCGCAGGAGCGCACGAGCCGTTCGGCCCGGCAGAAGTACGTCTCCGCGGACGCCAAGCACGTCCTGCCGGACTTCACGGGCGAGAACATGGACCAGCGCAGTTACACGCTCTGGCTGACGCAGATCATGACCGAGGCGCACCGGGCCACGAAGACCGGCGGGACGGCGCTGCTGTTCACCGACTGGCGCCAGCTCCCGGCGACCACAGATGCCCTCCAGGCTGCCGGCTGGCTGTGGCTGGGTGTCCTGAGCTGGCACAAGCCGCAGGCCAGGCCCCAGAAGGGCAAGTTCCGGCAGGACTGCGAGTTCATCGTCTGGGGAGCGAAGGGCCGGGTCAACGCCGCCGCGAACCCCGTCTACCTGCCCGGCCTCTACAGCGCCTCGCAGCCCTCGGGCAAGGATCGCAAGCACATCACCCAGAAGCCCGTCTCGGTGATGCGCGAGCTGGTCAAGATCGCCCCGCCCGGCGGCACGGTCCTGGACTTCTGCGCCGGATCCGGCTCCACCGGCGTGGCCGCTCTGCTCGAAGGACGGCAGTTCATCGGCATCGAGAAGACCGAGGAGTACGCGTCCGTCGCCACCGAGCGCCTGTCGGAGACCCTGCGAGAGACCGCATCCCAGGAGGACTTCGTCCTCGGCGCCTGAGCGGCAGGGCGCAATATAGCGGCCGATCCCCGGTTTCCGAAACCGGGGATTCTCCGGACCATCGGAGCCACTGAGTCAACGGCTTCGGCTGCAAGGAGATCCTTTTCGTGTCCGAATTCACCGAGTCCCCCGACGGCGGGGAATTGGAGCCCGTCCGTGTTCCGGAGCCGGACCTCGAATCGATTGAGGTGTCCGTCCGGAAACTCCTCGATCGCTCGGCCGAACAAGCGCGGGTCATCGACCGTCTCGCCGCCGCCCCGCCGGCCGATCCGCGGTCGGCGGGCATGCCGTTCGCCGGCTTCCCCGGCATGCCGGCCTTCACCCCGCCACCGGACCCCAAGCCGATCCTGGAGCTGGAAGGCAACGAGTTCGAGGACGAGCTGGCAGTGTTGAGCGACTGGGTCGACGACGTCCTGATGGACGTCTACGGCGCCGAGATCACCACCGCCGCTCCCTGGTGCCCCGAGTGGCAGGAGCACCTCGACGTCGTGGCGTGGCTGCACGCCTTGTGGATGGCCTACCAGCAGCACAAGGAGCCGGACGCCGGCGCGTCCGGGATGTTCGTCTGGCACCGCGACTTCCTCACCCACGCCATGGCCCACGTCCGCTCACCCGGCGGGCCGCTCAGCGCCTGCCAGACGGACCCGGAGCGTCCCGAGCATCGGCTCCTCCGTGGTCCCGGCCCGTCGACCAGGACCCTCGCCCGCGATGCCCGATCGCGGCAGGAGAACGGTGACGCGCCCTCGACCGAAGCCGGCCCCGCGTCATGACGGCTGACCCCCGCCCTGCCTACGGGCTGTCGTTCAACCCCGGCGCCCTCACGGACCTGCGTGCCCTGCCGCAGGACATCCGGGACCGGGCACTCGACCTGATCGAGGGCGTCGTCCGGGCCCGGATCACCGGCCCTGAACTCGCCTACGAGCTGCGCGAGTACCGCAAGCTCTACCTCGGCGCCGGCGCCGAATGGCGGATCGTCTACCGCCTGCAGAAGGCCCCGCCCAGCTCTCAGCACACCGTCGAGGCGCACATCGTCGCCGTCCGGCCCCGCGCCCGGCACGAGGTGTACGACGTCGTCCGCGCCCGCGTGAACCGGCCGCGCCCACCCGCGGGCCCTCGTGTCCACGCGGCCCGCACCATCCCGCCTCAGCTGCAGAGCAACGCTCCGCAGCCTGCGGCCAGGGCCGCCACGACTGCTTCGCCGGCGCCGCCGTGGCGACCGGCGGACCTGTTCACCTCGCCCACGCACCACAACGACCCCAAAGGACCTCAGCGTTGACCACCCGAAGCCCGTTCCTCCGCCTCCTTGGCGCCCTCCTGGACGACGACCTCACGGGCGCCCGCACGCCCGAGCCGAACCCGCACCATCAGGCACTCCTGGACGCGAAGGCACGCCAGGACGACCTCGAACGTGAACTGCTCGACATAGTCAACGGGCCGAGGCCGGTCACCGAAGGTGAGGTCGACGACGAGATCGAGGACATCGCGGCCATCCTCAAGGATCTGATCGCAGCAGGGCGGGAGGTGGACCGCCTGCTGGGCGACGACACCTGCTCGGCACCGGCCGCACCGGTCGAGACCGACCCGGGCGGGGCCGCCCTTCAGATGGACCCGTGCTGCTTCCCTCGTCGTCCTCTCGGCGGAGAGTGCATCGCGGCTGCCTGTCTGGCCGTCTTCTCCGCGTACGGCTCCCCGGACGCCCTGGCCTCCGCTGACCTCGTCGACGGACTTCGGACTTTGCCGGGTGTGGCCGAGGGCCGCTGGCCGTACGCGTCCCTCACACAGGCCAGGCTGGCCACGCTGCTTCGCCCGTACGAGGTCTCCAGCCGCGACATCACCCTCCCCGACGGCCGACGCCGCAAGTCCTACCGGCGCACGGCCCTCCTCGCCGTCCTCTGCTCGGACTGCGCAGGCTTCTGGCAGACCCGGTGACAGCTGCGCCCCGCACCACGGCCCCGACAGCCCTGGACGGGCCGATCGAGCAAGCCGTCGGAGACCTGTCCGGCCTGCATCACGATCACCACGCCGGGCTGCTCTCGGAAGACCGCACCGCCCTGGCGTCCGCACACCGCGACCTCGGGGTCGCCGAGACCGCGGTCGCCTACCACCGCAACGTGCTGATGCAGCTGTCCTCCGGCGCGCACGTCGTCGACGACGCCCTGCTCGACCGGATGCGGCGGACCCTACGGGACCTCGCCCAGGCCGTTGACGACCGGGACGAGAAGCAACTCCGTGCCGCTGCTGCCCTGGAGAGGGTCCGAGCCTCCGCCCCGCCTACGCCCGCGATCAGCGCCGAACTCACCGCGCACGACCTGGCCGCCCTGCTCTCGCTCGCCGCCGGCGGAACCGTCCGCGAGCACCTGCACACCCACCGGGTCTCCGTGCGGACGCCCCAGGGCCGTCTCGTGGACTACATGGCCTTCCAGCGCCTCGAACACCACGGCCTCGTCGCGAGAGACACCTCCCGCGACCTGATCGTCGGCCAGCCCGCCACCCTCACCGACGCCGGCCGCTCCACCCTCGTCGGCTCCCGCCACCCCGCACAACAGCAGCCTGCCGCGCCCGTACGTCCCGCCGGTGCCTGGCCAGTTCCGGCGCGCAGCCGCTGAATCACCGCCCGCCGCCCAACGGCGGACGGCCCCGAGGCCACCAGCCTCGCCGCCGGCGGACGCTCTGCCCGCCCGGCAGCCCCGCCTTCCCTCCACAGAACCCTCAGGGAGTTTTTCCGTGCGTTTCACCCGTGCTGCCCTGTGCGCCGTCGCCCTCGCCACCGCCGCCGTCCCGGTCGCAGCCTCCGCGGCCACCGCCGCGACCACCACAGCCCCTGCGGCCACGCCGCTCGTCCGTGCCTGCGACCTCCCTGGTCCGTGGACCATCGGCACCAGCGCCGTCAAGATCCGCAAGAGCCCCACGACCAGCTCCACCGCCGTGGGCGTCCTCTACAAGGGCCACCGCTTCACCGTCCACTCCTCCCGCAGCGGCTGGCACTACATCACCGACCTCACCACCGGCGTGAAGGGCTGGGTCTCCGGCACCTACGTCTACCGCGACGTCCGCATGTGCCTCGACTGATCCGCCAACCGGGCGCTGCCCGACCTTCCGGCCGCCCCCGTCCGGCACCCGCGTGACTCGTGGGGGGGCGGGGGGGGGGGGGGGGCGGGGGGGGGGGGGCCCCGCGGGGGGGCGGCGGCCCCCCCGGGGGGGGGCCCCGCCCCCCGCGGGGGGCCCGCCCCCCCCCCCGCCGAG